>JAXIPH010000307.1:0-5784 GCA_045403035.1 Thermoleophilia bacterium
GGTCGGCACCGACGTCGGCGCCGACCTTGATGTGCGTCGCGGGCGCCCCAGCCCCCTCGCGCAGGCGATCGATCCGCCCGTGCCCGGGGTTCGCCAACCCCCACACGCAGCGTGCTGAGCCCGCCAGGCCGCGTAGCGGCCCGCTGGCACGCCGGCGCCGGAGCGTCCGAACCACCGCACCGCGCGGTTGGCGTCGCGCGTCCACACGCCGCCGGGAACCGCGAGGAGCTCCCCCCACCCGCCGCCCGCATGCAGGGGGCCCATGGTCCCCCGATCCACCGGCCCTCCCGTGCCCGTGGCCTCCAGCAGTTGGGAGTCAGGGTCTTCCTCGCCGAATGCGGGCGGCGTCCGCGGCGTCCAGATGCTGCCGTCCGGGCCCGTCACGGGCATCGTCCAGAAGCCGATGCTGCGGGAAGGGAGACCGCGAGATCCGCCGACCGTCATCGTCGTGGGGGTGCAGGCCGCCTCGCAGGAGCCCCGCACGACCGTCGCCGGCGGGCCGACGAGGCTGGGACGGGCCGGATCGAGCGCCCGGAAGCCGCCACCCTGGACGCCCACCAGCACCCGTCCGCCGGTGTCGAACAGCGAGGTCGCGGCCGGAGCGGCGACGGGCCCGCGGCGCAGGCGGCCGGTGCCGGCGTCCAGGAGGCGCAGCTCCGTCGCCCCCGCGCGGGTGTAGCCCAAGACCCAGAGGTCACGCCCGCGGGCGGCGATGGAGGCCGGCCAACAACCGGCCACGACTCGCGCGTTGCCCGGCCGTGTGATCCTGACGCGGATCGCGTTCGTCCGCCGGCGAAAGCCCGGACCGTACGCCAGGCGCAGACGGGCCGCGCCGGGGCGGCGAAACCGCACCCAGGCCGGGCGTCCGTCGTCGACGGTGAGCGTGGCGAGCCGCCGCCATGCTCCGCCGTACGAGAGTTGCGCACGGACCCGCGCCGGGCCGGTGTACCGCGTGAAGGTCGGCTGGACGGCGACGACGGCGCCCGCCGCGACGGGAACCTGGTCAGCGGGGATGCTCATCCGCGGGACGCCGCTCACGCCCGTGGTGGTGCGGATGTCGACATAGCGCAGGGCGGTCCCCGCAGGCACGGACGCATCCCACAGGAGCGTCGCGAGGGGGCCGCGCGCGGAGGGCGTGAGTCCGACGAGACCACGGGCGGGCCGGAACACGATGCGCATCGGGTCCCACCGCGCGGCGCCCGGGGGCAGTCGTGACCAGGCGATCCCGCCGCCCGTCGCGCCGGCCACCAGGAGGGAGCCGTCCCGCGCCAGGGTCGCGACCGTCGGAGCGACCGGCGGGGCGGTCGCACGCCACGCGGTCGCGCTCGCCGGGCGGACCGCCGCCGCGGACGCCTCCCCATCCCAGGTGATCGCGGCCATGCCCCTCGCGGCGAGGAGCCGAGGGGCATATCCGGAGCCCACGCGCGCGGGCGGTGACCACCCCTCTCCCTGCCGGCGGGTTGCCACCCAGACGCCGCCACCCTTCGTGAACGCCGCGAGATCCTCACGATCGGCGGTGACCGCGGCCGGGTAATAGCCGCCGGCCGAGCCGGGCAGCACGGCGGGCGCCGACCACGCCCCACCGTCGAGCCGCGCCACGCCGATCGCCCTCGCCCCGCCGTCGTCCTGCCCCCAGAGGGCGACCGCCCCGGCCCCGGCGTCGAGCGCGAGGGCCACGTCGGGCGCCGCGGTGCGGAGGCTCGGATCGATGGCGGGGCGGATGACCTGGACCGGGTCCCAGGCGAGGGCGCCCGCGCTGAGGCGGCTCGCCAGGACGGCCCCTCCCGGGGCCCCCATCAGCACGAGGGCGTCGCCGCCGGTCGTCATCTCGACATCCGCGGTGGTCACCGGCAAGCCGGCGGGCGCGCCCCCGACGCGGCTCGGATCCGGGAGCTCCGCCAGCGTCGTCGTCGCCGACCACTGCGCCGGGGCGAGGCGTCGCGCGGCGCCCACCCGGACGACGCGCCCGGACGCTCCCTCGGCGATCTCCACCCACAGCGCGACGGCGTCACCCCGCGGGTTGCCGGCGACGTCGGTACCCGCGATGAACCCGCCGCCGGCACCATCGAGGAGGGCCGCGGCCCAGGTCCCGCGTCCGGGCACGTGATCGGCCGCGATGACGCTCTTCCCTTGGAACTCGCCCGACCAGACGGCGACGCTGCGGTCGCCCGCCGTCGCGACGCTCGCATGGTCGACGCCGGACGGCGTGGTGCGCACGACGCCGGACGGTCCGGCGGCGAACGCTGGAGCAGAGGCGAGGACCATGGCCGCCAGAGCCGCTGCCCCCACGATCCGTCTGCGCGCCATATCCGCCTTCCCGGGCCTGCGCTTCCGGCGACGCTCATCGGCTCGCTGGCGCGGGTCGTCCTGGACCGTCCGGATGATTGCACGATGGACGGACTGCTCCCGGCATGAGCGTTCGCGCTCAGCGCCACCGAGCCGAATAGCGCGTAGGTGGGCTATTTCCAGGAAGCTCGCGAGGGCCGGAGAGGGGACTCGAACGCCTGACCTGCCGCTTACAAGGCGGGCGTTCGCAGAACCAAGAACCGCTTGAAAAAGCCGATCTCACCGTCGGTGCGCGTCCCCGCAACGTGCCCCGCAACGGTTCTGCAGGAGCGGACGCCGTCCCCGGCGGCGCTATCCTCGTCGCCATGGGATCGAAGGCTCAGACCGCGCAGGCGGCCAAGGAGCGCGCAGAGCTGCTTCGGCGCTTCCTCGTCCCGCCGAGCGAGCCGGGGACACCCGAGGAGCGCGCGGCCCGAGCGCGGCAGAACCTGGGTCGTATCCGCGCGGGCGTGCGCGTGACGAAGGCGATGTACCGACCCGGTCGTTAGGGGTCGATGCCCGGCGACCTCGGCGTGGTGCCGCTCGCCGCGCCGCCGCCCTCGGTCGTGGTCCTCGATACCAGCGCGGTCGTCTGCGCCCTCCTCGGCGATCAGCCCCAGCACGAGGAGTACGCCGACTTCCTCGCACGGGCGATCTCCGCCGGCACGGCCCTGGTCTACTGCGACCTGCTCGACTTCGAGCTGGCTGACGTCTCCATGACCATCGCGCTCAAGCGCAGTCATGGCCGGGCGTGGTTCCGCCACCGTGACGAGGAGGAGGGCCTCAACCGCGGCGCCGGCGAGCCCTTCGCGAACGAGAAGGAGCTGCAGCTGGCCTTCGGCCTCGTGTGGTGCGGCACGGAGTTCGACGTAAACAGAGAGGCGAACAACGGGCGCGGTCCGGTGGACTTCAAGGCCAGCTTCGGCGCCGGAGACAAGTCGCTGATCGAGTTCAAGCTCGCCAGCAATAAGGCGCTGAAGCGGAACCTGGAGAAGCAGGTCGCCATCTACGAGCAGGCCAACCGGACACGAAGCTCGGTCAAGGTCATCGTCGTCTACACCGCGGCTGACCAGGCCAGGGTCGACCGGATCCTGCGCGAGCTCGACCTGGAGGGCGAGGAGTCGATCGTTGTCATCGACGCTCGTAGCGACAACAAGCCCTCGGCCTCCATCGCGTAACCGGAAGGGTCGAGGCGCGGCGCCGTCGGCGGCGGGGAAAAGTCGTGCGTGACAGCCGGAGGCGGGACTCGAACCCGCGACTTGCCGCTTACAGGGCGGTCGCCTAGCGGGCCCAGACCGCGGTGCCGAATGCGATCTCACTCACCGGCCTCTCCTCCGCAACGTGCCCCGCAACGTCGCCGCGGCCGCGGACAAGGATCACGTCGTGGCCGACGTCAGGGCTTTCCGGCACTTCAGCGCGGTCGCGCTGTCGCGCTGAACATTGCTCAGAACTGAGGGATCGAGGGGGCGCTTGGCCGGCCCGCTTCGTGTGCCGGGTCGCCCGCAGGGAGCGTTCCGGCAAACCACTCGTCGAGCTTCCAGTCCGGGACGGGTGGCTCCTCCGCGCCAGAGGGCACGAAGGGCGAGCGCTGGATGAGCTGATAGCGGTGGACGTAGCGCCGGCAGTTCGCGAAGACCTGGTGCGCGCGCACGCGCACGACGAACTGCGCGCCCGGATAGGTCGCGACGAGCGGGTCGTCCTCGTCGGTCGACGCGACGCCGTTGAGACGGAGACGGGTACCGACCTCGAAGTCGACGAAGAGGAGGCCGACGCGGGGGTTGACGAGCACGTTGCCCGCCGAGAGATACATCCCGTTCCCGTCGTAGCTCGGGAAGGCGAGCGTCGTCCCGTCGAGGACGCGCACGAACCCGGGCTCTCCACCCTTGTAGGAGCACTGAGGCCAGCCTTCCGAATCGGCGGTGGCGAGGAAGAACATGTCGCGCCGCTCGATGAACGCCTTGTGCTTTGGACCGATGACAGCCTTCGTGGTCTCGGCCAGCCGGTCCGCGAGCCGCCGCGTGTCGAAGCGATCTTGAAACGACCGCTGTGCTGCGTGGTACCGGCTCACACCAGCCGCCCTTCGCGTAGGTGCTCGCGCCGAACCAGTCGACCACGACCGCGGGCTCGTCGCCGACAACCCAGGCGTCGTGGCCGCTGGGAAGCGAGGTCTCGTCTCCGGGGCCGGCCACGAACTCCGTCCCGTCGTCCATCCTGATCGCGAGCCGACCGCTCAGGTGGTACTGGAAGTGCGGGGCCTCGCAGCTCTCCGTCTTCGCGAGCGGCTTGACGTCGTTCGACCAGCGCCAGCCGGGCTCGAAGACGAGCCTTCCGACCTCTCCTCCGCCGACGGTTGAGGATCTCGGCGCGCCCGTTCGGGAACTCGCGTACCTCGTTCGGAGCCTCGAAGCTCCTGTGCTCCGTCTCGGGTCTCTCGGCCAATCGCTCCCCCCCTCGCTTGGCCTGGCCAGGACACTAACCTACTAGTAGATTTGGGGCTCTCCGGCGGTCGCGCCCGCGCCATCCCTCAGGCGGTGACGATCACCTCGAGGGTGCGAGGGCCATGGACGCCCTCGACCCGGCGTAGCTCGATGTCCGACGTCGCCGACGGCCCCGAGATCAGGGTCAGCGGGTGCCCCGTCGCGATCGCTCGGGCCAGGGCGGCGATCGCGTCGGGCACCCCGGCGACCACCTGGGCCGCCTCGACCACGCAGACGTGGAGGTCGGGCACCAGGGAGAGCGCGCGGCGTCCGGAGGTCCCGGCACCGTCGAGCACGATGGTCCCGGTGTCGGCGATCGCCAGGGCGCAGCCGGTGAGGACGCCGTCGACCCCGTCGAGCGCGCGGGCCGGCAGGGCCGGATCGTCGGCCACGAGGTCCAGGCCCTCCGGATGCCAGGGCAGCCCGGGGGGCACGACGATCCTGCGGGCGCCGAGGGCCCGGGCGCGCTCGACCACCAGCGGCGCTACGTCGCCGGGGTCCACCCGATGGACCGTGGCGTCGTACTCGGCGACGCGCTCGCAGAAGAGGGCGACGGGGTCGGCGATCCCCGCCTCCCCCGCCCCGCGATAGGCGCGCGGGACCTCGGGCACGTCCGGCGACTCGCCCAGGGCGCGGCGGACCCGGGCGAGCATCTCAGCCCGCGCGCCGGCCACGCCACCACTCGCGGAAGCTCTCGCCGGGCACCTCGGGCAGCTCGCGCATGGCGGTCCAGCGCGACAGCAGGGCCTTGGCCACCGGGCCGCGCCCCAGGCGGGCGAGCCGTTGGGCGCGCTCGTAGCGCCGGCGCGAGCGGAAGGCCGCCGCGATCGCGTCCATCGTCAGCCGTTCGGGGTCGAGGCGCCCCTTCTCCTCGCGCACGACCCGCCCCCGCAGGTGCACGAGCACGGTCGGGATGTCGATCTTCACCGGGCACACCTCGAGACACGCCCCGCACAGCGAGGAGGCGAAGGGCAGCGTGGGC
>JAXIPH010000094.1:0-4194 GCA_045403035.1 Thermoleophilia bacterium
CTACCTCGAGGCGGTGCGCCAGCTGCGCGACAACCGCGAGCGCCTGGACGCGCTGGCCCACGCCCTGCTGGAGCGCGAGACCCTGGACGAGGCGGACGCCTACGCGGTGGCCGGCGTCACCCGGGAGCCGGCGACGGCGTAAGCGTCAGCCGGGCTAGATCAACAGGCCCGGCGGGACGCCAAATGCGGCCTGGCCGGCCACATTTGCGGACGGCGGGCACCGCCTTCGGCGGGGCGGGCCCGCCGAAAGGGCGACGAGCACCTCTCCCCGAGAGTGGGAGACCGTTCCCTAAAGGTCACCGCCGCGTAGACGGCTCGCCGTGGTCTCGGAGGGGAACGCCACCGACATCACCCCCGCGCCCAGCTCGAGCCCCGCGAGCGTGCCCAGGCGGGGGAGCATGTCGATGTGCCAGTGGAAGCGCTCGGACCCACCGGGCCGCCGCTGGTGGAGCCACATGTTGATCGCCTCGGCGCCCAGCCGGTCGCCGATCGCGCCGGCCTGCCGCACCAGCTCGCGGGCGACGGCGCCGGCGTCGAGGCCGTCCGCCCAGTCGGGCGCGTGCCGCGCCGGGGCGATCCGCAGCGTTCCGGAGAGCGGGGGCACCAGCGGACACCAGGCCACCAGCCCATCGCCCGTGCGCACCAGACGCGCCCCGGCGGCTGCGATGTCGGCGCACACGGGGCAGACCCCGGCCTCGTCGAAGGCCCGCTCCCGCGCGACGAGCCGGGGCGGTGAGAACGGGAGGCCCACGATCTGGGTGTGCGTGTGCTGAAGCGACGCCCCGGCGGCGGCCCCCTGGTTGAGGAACAGAAAGGGCCACAGCCCCCGGGGATCGGCGCCCACGACGGCCACGCGCTCGGCCCAGACGCTCACCGCCAGCTCGGCCTCCTGGGGCTCGAGCTCCGCCAGCCGCACGATGTGCCGGGGGCTGTTCAGCACCACCTCGTGCACGCCCTCCTCCGGCGCGAGCGCCGGGAACTTGTTGGGGATCACGCGCACGAGCCATCCGGCTGAGTCCGGGGGGCCGCCTCCCGGGCGGACCGCGGCCACCTCGGGGGGCGTCTGGTCCTCATTGCCGGGGCAGAAGGGGCACCCGAGCGGGTTGGAGGGCGCGCCGACGTCGTGCGGACGCGCCGCGCGCGCCGGCGCCATCAGCACCGGCTCGCCCGTCAGGGGGTCCCAGGCGACCGGGCTCAGGAGGCCTTCCGGCGGCGCGCGGCCGGCTTCTTCGCCGCCGCCTTGCGCGCGGGCTTCTCCCCGCCGCCCTCCACCTTCCTCAGCCGTGACTGGTCGATGTCCAGCTGGTCGTCCGGCTTCTGCGACGTGGCGCGTCCGCGGGCCGCCGGCTTCGTCGGGGCGGCCTCCTCCACGTCGCCGTCGTCCTCCGTGCTCCCGCCGCTCGCGGCGAGGCTGGCCTTGAGGGCGGCCATGAGGTCGATGACCGGCGCGGGCTCTGCCGTCTCCTGCGGCTCGGCCAGCTCCTGCCCGTCCGCCTTCGCCTGCAGGAACTCCAGCAGGGCGGCGCGCGTCTGGTTGGGGTAGGCCTCCGGCTCGAAGGGCTTGGCGAGCCCCTCGACGAGCTGCTCGGCCATGACGAGCTCGTCGTCCGACACCTCGACACCCTCCAGGCGCTCGACGATCTCCTTCTTGTCGCGCAGCCGGACGTCCTCGGGGTAGTAGAGGGTCTGGAGCGCGAGCATGCCGTCCAGGGGGCGCAGCAGCACCAGGTGCTCCTTGGTGGACAGCACGAAGCGGCCCATCGCGGCCCGGCCGCTGCGCTCCATGGCCCGCGTGAGCAGCGCGTAGGGGCGCTCCGCGCGCTCCTGCGGCTCGAGCCAGTAGGCGCGCTCGAAGAACACCGGGTCGACCTCCGCCAGCTCCACGAACTGCAGGATCTGGACCGTCTTCTCCTGGCGGGCCGCGAACCGCTCCAGCTCCGAGTCCTCGACCGGGAGGTAGCGGCCCTTGGCGACCTCCCAGCCCTTGACGGTGTCGTCCGGGCTCACCTCGACGTCGCGGTCGGGGTCCCAGCGCTTCTGCTTCACGGGCTGCCCCGTGGCCCGCGAGAGCGTGCGGAAGCTGACGTCGCTGCGCTGCTGCGCGAGCCCCACCGACACGGGGATCGTGACCAGTCCGAAGCTGATGAAGCCGTTCCAGATCGCGCGCACCGCTCGCCTCCCTTTCTATACCCCGGGCCTGCCGTTTCGCGCAGCCACCGCGCTGAGCGCCTCGAGCATCTCGACCGGGAACGGAAGGATCAGCGTGGTCGTCCTCTCCGAGCTTCCGATCTCGTTCATCGTCTGCAGGTAGCGCAGCTGAAGCGCCCCCGGCTCGCTGCGGATGACCGACGCGGCCTGGGAGAGCTTCTCGGAGGCCTGGAACTCACCGTCGGCGGCGATGATCTTCGCGCGCCGCTCCCGCTCGGCCTCGGCCTGGCGGGCGATCGCCCGCTGCATGGTCTGTGGCAGCTCGACGTCCTTCACCTCGACGACGCCGACCTTGATCCCCCACGGCTCGGTCTGCTCGTCGATGATCGTCTGCAGCCGCTCGTTGATCTGGTCCCGCTCGGACAGGAGCTGGTCGAGGTCCACCTGGCCCAGCACGCTGCGCAATGTGGTCTGCGCGATCTGCGAGGTGGCCACGAGGTAGTTCTCCACCTGGACGATGGACCGCGCGGCGTCGACGACCCGGAAGTAGGCGACGGCGTTCACCTTCACCGTCACGTTGTCCTTGGTGATCACCTCCTGGGGCGGGACGTTCAGCGTGATCGTCCGCAGGTCGACCTTGACGGCCTTGTCGATGAACGGGATCAGGATGAAGATGCCCGGTCCCTTGAGGCCGATCAGGCGGCCCAGCCGGAAGACGACCCCGCGCTCGTACTCCCGCGCGACCTTCACGGCCGCGAACAGGAATAGCAGCCCGAGGATGAGTAGAACGATCACTACGTAGGCGGCGGCCATCGTGGTCGTCACTCCTCTGTTCGCTCGACGGTCACGCTCAGGTCATCGGTGTTCACTCTAACGACGCGCACCGACTGCCCCGCCGGAATCTCCACGCCCTCCGGCGCGCGGGCGCGCCACCGCTCCCCGTTCACCATCACCTGCCCGACGGCGGGGCCCACCGCGGTGCGCACCGTCCCGAGCTCGCCGAGCAGCTCGTCGGCACCGGTGGTGACGGGCCGGCGACGGGCCCTCATCACCGCGAGGGTGGCGGCGGCGAAGCCGGCCCCGACGGCCACCGCCACCACGATGACCGCCCAAAGCGACGGCCTCTGGGCGGGGTCGTCGGAGTCGAACAGGAAGGCGCCCCCCAGCGCCAGCGCCACCACCCCGCCTGCGGCCAGCGCCCCGAAGCCGCCGACCTGGGTCTCGGCGATGAGCAGGCCCACCCCCAGGAGCAGCAGGGCGATCCCGGCCCAGCTGAACGGCAGCACGGTCAGCCCGGCGAGCCCCAGGATCAGGCAGATGCCGCCGATCACTCCGGGCAGGATCGCCCCCGGGTGGAAGACCTCGAACGCCAGGCCCCCCAGGCCCAGCAGCAGGAGGAAGAACACCAGGGTGGGGTCGGTCAGCACCTGCAACCCCCGCAGGTACCAGGGCAGCGCGTCCGTCTCGATCGGCGCCCCCGCGGTCCGGATGGGCCCGGCGCGCCCGGGCTCGCCGTCGAGCCACGCCACGAAGTCCTCCAGGGTGGGCTGGATCACGTCGGCCACGTTCTGCTCCACCGCCTCCTGCGCGGTCAGGTTGAGGGCCGACAGGACCATCGCCCGGTAGGCGGCCCCGTTGCGCCCGTGCTCCTCGGCGAGCGCCTGGATGAACGCCGCCGAGTCGTTCCGCACCTTGGCGTCGAGGTCCTGGCCGCCGCTCCCGATGGGCGTGGCGGATCCGATGTTCGTGCCGGGCGCCATCCCGAGCTGGTCCGACGCGGCCGAGATGTACGCGCCCGCGGATCCGGCGCGCGCACCGGATGGCCCGATCCAGACCGTCACGGGCACCGGGGACTCGCCCATGTCCGAGATGATGTCGCGCATGGAGCTCACCAGCCCGCCGGGGGTGTCCAGCCGGATGACGACGACCGAGGCGCCGTCGTCCGCAGCAGCGTCCAGCCGGCGTCCCACGAACGCCGCGGAGACCGGGTCGATGTCCCCGTCCAGCTCGATCACCCGCACCGGCCCCGGGGCGGCCTGCTGATCC
>JAXIPH010000076.1:0-4409 GCA_045403035.1 Thermoleophilia bacterium
CCCCACCTGCTGGAGACGGTGCGGCCCAGCGTCTTCGCCGCCGGCGACGTCCGCGCGGGAGCGACCAACCGGGTCGCCGGGGCCGTGGGCGACGGGGCCTTGGCGACCCGGTTCGTGCACGCGCTCCTGGACGGCTGACGCTGCCTCGCGGACAGGAGGGCCCGCGTCACCCCCAGGACGACTCCGTCATCGGGCGCAGCGCGACCTCCAGCAGGCGCATCGCGCGCGGGCGAGTCACCGCGAAGAGCACGACGTCGGCGATCTCCTCGGCGCTCATCATCCCCACCTCGTCATCCGGATCACGACCGCGGCCCAGGGCGAAGCCGGTGGCCACCCCTCCCGGGCAGACGTTGGTGCACCGCACGCCGTGCTCACGCAACTCGTGGTCGAGAGCACGGCCGAGGCCCACCTGGGCGAACTTCGACGCGCAGTAGACCGACTCCCCCGGCAGGCCACGGCGGCCGGCCTCCGACGCGATGATCACGACATCGGCCGCCGGGCTGCGCAGCAGGTGCGGCAGGGTCGCCTGGAGCGTGTAGAGCGTGCCCTTCACGTTGACGTCGATGATCTCGTCGACGTCCTCGGGCGCCAGCTCGAGGAACGGCCCATAGCTCCCCACGCCGGCGTTCGGAACCACGATGTCCAAGCGGCCGAAACGGCTCACCACCTGATCGACGGCCTCGATCATGCCCGCGCGATCGCGCAGGTCGCAGGCGATCGCCACGGCCCCGGGAACGGCGGGATCGGCGCCGCTGCGCGACAGCGCCACCACCTGTGCGCCCGCGTCCGACAGAGCGCGCACGGTCGCCGCTCCGATCCCCCGGCTTCCTCCTGTCACCAGCGCGACCCTGCCCTCGAGAGGCCTCATGGCCGAGCCTCCACAGACGCTCGAACGGTCATCGCGAACCCCCTGAATTGACCGGAGCAGGCTAGCGGGGCGGGGCCTCCGCGGACCGCCGTTGCGCCCGACATTAACGCCGGCCTCGTCGCCGCGGCGTCCCAATAAACGCGCCCCACCTAGCATTCATCGTCACAAACGATCGGATGCGTTCGCCGGGACGGGAGGTCCGCGTGGAGGCGGTGCAGACACGGCCGAGGGCGCCGTTGCGCCCGGATGCCGTGGGCCGCTGGCCGACCGCGCGTGAGCTCAGCGCCTTCGTGCGACTTGCGGAGACCCTCCACTTCGGCGAGACCGCGGCGATCCTGGGGCTCGCGCAGTCATCGCTCTCCGAGGCGATCCGGCGGCTGGAGGGGAAGCTGGACGTCGTGCTGCTGGAGCGGACGTCGCGGCGGGTCGCCCTGACCGATGCCGGGACGCGGCTGCTGCCGGTCGCCCAGACCGTGGTGCACGGTCTGGCGGCCGCGAGGGTCGCCGTCCTGAGCCCCTCGCGCGCCGCCACCGACGTGCTCAGGGTGGGCATCGAGGGCCCGGGCCTCGCCGAGCTGAACCGGCCGATCCTGGCCGCCGTCTCGGCGCGGCGCCCGGAGGCGCGGCTGGTGCTGAAGGAGTGCCTGGGCCTCCCGCAGGCGTTCTTCGATCACCGCCTCGACGTCGCGCTCGTCCGCACCCCGTTCGCCGACAGCCGCCTGCGCGTCCACGCGCTCGCCATCGAGCCCCGGGGCCTGCTCGTTCCACCCGACCATCCCCTGGCCGCAGTGGAGGACGCGTCGATCCACGACGTCCTCGGCGAGCCCTTCGTCGCGGTCGCGCCCCACGCGCCGTCCACCCGCGACCACTGGCTCGCGGCCGAGCACCGTGGACACCGCCCGCCCGTCATCGGCGGGGAGGCGTTCACGATGCAGGAGGTCGTCCACGCGGTGGGGCACCTGGGGCTGATCGCGGCGGGCTGCCGCTCCGTGATCCGGTTCAACCCGTTCCCCGAGGTCGCCTTCGTCAGCACGGTCGACCTCGCCCCCGAGGTGCTCGGGGTGGCGGTCCGCCACGACGAGGCTCGCCCGCTCGTGCTCGAGTTCGTCGCGATCGTCCGGGAGCTGGTGGCGGAGCTCACCGACGAGGTCGCCCGCCGGGGTCACCCCCGGGCCGTGACCGCCCGCACCGCCGGAGCACGCAGCCGCTCCACGAGCGCGCGGGTCTCCGGGGACGGCTCCAGTCCGATCTCGTCCAGGGCGCGCGCGCACTCGACGAACGCCGGAACGACCGCCGCCGGCCCGCTGGTGAGCGCCTGTGCCCTCATCAGCAGCCTCCACCCGTCCTCGCGGTAGGGCTCGGCGGCCACGGCCTCGCGGGCGGCGGCGGCGGCCTCGACCGCCCGCCCCGCCGCCAGCAGCATCTGGGCGTACTCGCGCCGGGTCTCGCCGACGAGCTCGGCGAGCTCGTCGCGCAGGCGGTGCGCCGACGCCGTGTCGACCGCGGGCAGCAGCAGACCACTGTCCGCCAGCTCGAGGGCGTCCCCCAGGGTACGGAGGCGCTCCTCGCCCACCTCGCGCCGCGCCCGGGCGATGAGCGAGGTGAGGATCTGGTCGTCGGTGACCACGGCCCCCGGAGGGCTGAACCACAGCCGCCCCCCGTTCGAGACCAGGGCGACGCCGTCGGGCAGCGCCCGGCGCAGCCGGTGGATCATCTGGCGCAGGTAGGTGGACGGGTCGGCGCTTCCCTCGAGGAGGTCGTCGGCGAGGGCGGCGCGGGAGACGCCGCGCGTCCCGGCGCGCGCCACGGCGGCCGCCACCTCGACGGCCTTGGGCGGGGCGACATCCTGCTCGGCGCCGTGCACCTCGACGCACGCGCACCCGAGGGTTCGGATCACGACCGACGCGCCCTCGAACGAGGTCGGCGCCCGCGGGGGTGTTCCGGCCCGGGCGAGCGTCCTCCAGGTGTCGTCGTCCCCGTCCTCGGCGTCGATCATCCGCGCCAGCACGTCCGGGGCGCCCTCGAGCGCGGCCAGGAGGGGGGCGAGCGTCGCCATCCCCTCCGACGCCCGATAGGCCGCCTCGGCGGCGTCGTCGTGCCCGGCCTCGTCCCCCGAGCGCCACCGCGCCTCGGCGAGGAGCACGTAGGCCGCGGGCAGCTCAAGGACGCGCTCGGCCTGCTCCATCCCGGCGATCGCCTCCTCCAGCAACCCGACGGGCGTCGCGAGCTCGTCGCCCCGCGCGAGGAGCGCCGCCGCCAGCCAGACGTCGGCCCACTCGCGGAAGCCCGGAAGACCACGCTCGATGCACCAGTCGCGCGTGGCCGAGAGGAGATCGACGGCCTCGGGGATCATCCCCATCCGGACGAGCATCTTGCCCTCGCCTGCGGCGAAGATCGCCCGGTCCGCCGCCTGGTGACCTCGCTCCCGGACCATCACCCGCGCCTCGCGGACCAAGCACAGCCCCCGCTCGCGGTCCCCCTCGGCGAAGACCAGTCCCGCCTCGACGTATCGCCAGAAGTCCGACCAGCCGGACGTGGGCACCAGGGGCGCCGTGGCATCGAACGCCGCTCGGGCGTCGCCAAGTCGCCCGCGCTCGCACAGGGCCGCGATCTTGTAGAGGATGAGGCTGGTCATTGCGCGCGGGGTCGGCCCCGTCGTCAGGGCGGCCATGTCCTCGGCGTCGACCAGCCGGCCTTGGAAGTACAGGCCGCATTGCAGAAGCCCGACGTTCGGATTCGGAAAGATCGCCCCGACCTCACTGACACTCCAATCGGGAGGAGGCGTCCGCCCGGAGCCCACCTGAAGGACGTAGCGCATCGCCCGCGCCCCCGGCGACGCCTCGGCGGGGGGCAGGATGTCGATGAGCGGCCCCCACCGGCCCGTGACGTGCAGGCCGAAGACCGCCGAGGTCGCCGCCTCCGGTGCCTCCCGGACGAGCCGGTCATACTCGCCGGTCGCCCGCAGCCGCTCGACGAGCGCCGTCATCTCGTCGCTGCGGCGGGCCATGACCAGCCCATGAAGCTGGTGACCGCGGAGCGTGGGGCGGCGGGCGAGCGCGTCCTCACCTAGGGCGGCGCACCACCCGAGCACCTTGTCCCAGTCGCCCCTGAGCAGGAGGGCGGCCCCCGCCGCCTCGACCGCCTCCTCCGCCTCGCGCAGTTCCCCGGCCGCGAGCAGGTGGTCGGCCGCCTCCTCCACGTGCCCCTCCGACCAGAGCCGCCGGGCGTGCCGGCCGACGAGCGTCCGCACCTCGTCTGGATCCTCACGGTGGAGCAGGCAGAGGAGAAACTCCCGGAAGCGCGGGTGGTAGCGCAGCCCCTCCGGCTCGAGCGTGGCGGGAAGGAGGTTCCGCCGGATCTCCCCGTAGAGCGCGTCCGCGGACGGGATGTCCAGCAGCGACTCCAGTCCGGGGGGGTCGACGGTGTGCAGAAGCGCGCTGCGGATCACGCTCCGGCGCAGCCTGGGCGGCAGGGCGTCGACCACCTCGGCTCCCAGGTACGCGAAGAACGGATCCTCGGGCAGCGTGTCCCCCGACAAGGA
>JAXIPH010000160.1:0-3640 GCA_045403035.1 Thermoleophilia bacterium
CGGGGCCGGTGGGGGGGGGGGACCGGTCCCCCCCTCCCCATCCCCCCCCCCCCGCCGGGGCCCGGGCCCCCCGCGGGGGGCCGGCCCACGGCGCGTTTCGGATTAGGCTCGCACCCGTGACGATCGTCGCCGCGCCCGCGCCGCCCGCCCGCGCCCACCTGCGCCTGGCCGGCGCCCTGCAGCGCCTGGCCGACCTGCTCGAGCTGTACTCCCAGGCGGCCATCGGGATCGCCCGGGTCGTGGTGGTGGTGGCAGCGGCCCTGGTGGTGGTGTCGCTGGCGGGCAACGTCTTCACCCGCCAGGTGCTCGGCTTCTCGATCTTCGGCGCCCCCGAGCTCGCCCGCTTCGCCTTCCTGTGGGTGATCTGGATGGGGGTGTCGCTCGCGGTCAAGCGCCAGGCGGTGACCGTGCTCACGCTCCTGTCGCACCGCGGCCCGGCATGGTGGCAGCGCTCGGTGCGGACCTTCTCCGGGCTGGCGCTCGGCTCGCTGCTGATCTACTGCTGCTGGCGCGCGACCCTGTTTGCGACCGGCGAGGGGGCGCCGGCCGGCCTCAGCCCGGCGCTCGGCATCTCGTGGTTCTACCCGGTCGCCTCGATGGCGCTCGGGTACTACTTCATCACCCTCCACTACGCCCAGGGCGCCGTGGAGGGGGCGGCGAGGGTGGTCGGCACCGGGCGGCCGGGCCTGGTGGTCAGCGTGCAGGCGCTGGCCGGGGCGGCCGTCATCGGTGCGGCCGTGTGGCTGGCGATGTGGGCCCTGCTGGAGGCCGGCGCGACGCCCCTGCTGGCGCTCGGGGTCCTGTTCGTGAGCCTGACCCTGGCCGGCACGCCGATCGTCTTCATGCTCTCGATGGTCGGGATCGTCGCGATGGCGCCCCACGGGGTCTTCGGCCTCGAGTTCTACCCGTTCGCGAGCCCCCAGACGCCCTTCTCGACCACCCAGTTCACGATGGGCCTGTCGGGCGGGCTCGAGCTGCTGACGATCCTGATGTTCCTGATCGTCGCCGAGGTGATGGTCGCCAGCGGGATGGCGACCCGCCTGATCGCCTTCGCGGCCTCGCTGATCGCCCACGTCCGCGGCGGGATGGCCTACGTCTGCCAGGTGACCTCGGCGGTGGTCTCCGGGATCTCGGGCTCCGCCCAGGCGGACGCGGCGATCATGACCCCGCTGCTGGTGCCGGCGATGGAGCGCGAGGGGTACCGGCGTGACGTGGCGGCGGCGGTGGTCGCCGGCGCGTCCATCAAGGGGCCCATCGGCCCCCTGTCGATCATGTTCATCGTCTACGGGGTGGTGGTCAGCGGGCCCGCGGGCGCCTCGATCTCGAAGCTGCTGCTGTCGGGGCTGCTGGCCGAGATCCTGCTCTTCCTCTTCCAGGCCGCAACGGTCTACGTCGTGGTCCGCAAGATGGACTTCCTGGTCACGCGCCGCTTCAGCGGCTGGGCCACCGTCGGACGGCGCGGGCTCGACGCCCTGCCGGTCTTCGTGATCCCGGTGATCATCCTGGGCGGGATCTTCTCGGGCGTCTTCACCGTCTCCGAGTCGGCGGCGATCGGGGTGGTCGCCACCCTGGTGCTCGCGCTCTTTTGGTACGGGAGCATGTCGCCGCTCCAGCTGCCGGGGGCGATCGTCACCGCCGGGCTGGAGACCGGGATCGTCCTGCTGCTGCTGGGCGACTCGGCCATCCTCGCCAAGGCGCTCGAGCGGGCCCGCTTCGGCGACGACCTCGCCGACTTCCTCACCGGCATCAGCGACAACAAGTACGTCTTCCTGCTCGTCGTGAACCTGCTGCTGCTGGCGGTCGGGATCTTCATCGAGCCGCTGCCGGCCCTCTACATCCTCGCCCCCTTCCTCGCGCCGGTGGCGGTGCTGGGCTACGGCATCGACCCGGTCCACTTCGGGCTGATCATGGTCTTCAACCTGGTGCTGGCCCTGATCCACCCGCCCATCGGCCTGGTGCTCTTCCTGGTGTCGAGCATCGCGAAGGTCTCGGTGGAGCGATTGTCGATCATGATCCTGCCCTGGCTGGCGGTCAGCCTGGTGGTGCTCTTCCTCATCACCTACCTGCCGAGCGAGGCCGTCCTGGTGATCTCGAACCTGATCGATTGAGGCCGGCCGCCGCCTTCGGGGTGGCGGCGATGGTCGGGTGCGGGATCGCGGCGGGGCGGTGGCTGGTGATGTCGCCCCGGGCTGGGCGCGAGGGGGGCTTGGTAGACTCGGCCGCGCCTCCGTGACCGCCACCGCGCCCGCCCGCCGACCGTGATCCTGGCCCTGTCGGGGGGCACCGGCGGCTCCAAGATGGTGGACGGCCTGGCCCAGGTCCACGGCCAGGCGGGCCTGGTGGTGGTGGGCAACACCGGCGACGACGCCGACTTCTACGGTCTGCGGGTGTGCCCGGACCTCGACATCTGCACCTACGTCCTCGCCGGCGTGGTGGCCGAGCGCGGGTGGGGGTACCGCGACGACACCTTCCGCTGCCTGGAGGGCCTCGCGACCTACGGCCAGGACGCCTGGTTCGGGCTCGGCGATCGCGACCTCGCAACCCACCTGCACCGCACCCTGCGCCTGGCCGAGGGCGCGCGCCTCAGCGAGGTGACCGCCGAGATCGCGACGCGGCTCGGGGTCGAGGCGCGGATCATCCCGATGACCGACGATCTGGTGCGCACGCGCATCACCACCCCGGCCGGGGCGCGCAGCTTCCAGGAGTACCTGGTCAAGCACGGCGCCGCCGAGCCGATCGAGCGGATCGAGCTCGATGGCGTCGCCGAGGCCCGCCCGGCGCCGGGCGTGTTCGAGGCGATCGCCGAGGCCGAGCGGATCGTGATCGTCCCCTCGAGCCCGGTGGTGTCCATCGGGACCATCCTGGCGATCCCCGGGGTGCGGGCCGCGCTCGCGGAGCGGCGCGAGGACTGCGTGGCCGTCAGCCCGATCATCGGCGGGCGCCCGGTCGAGGGCCCGGCGGATCGCTTCCTGGCGGGCGCCGGCTACCCGGAGTGCTCGGCCACCCAGATGGCGCGCATCTACCGCGACGTGGCGGCCACCTTCGTGATCGACTCCCGCGACGAGGCCGAGGCCCCGGAGATCGCGGCCCTCGGCGTGCGGCCGGTGCTCACCGACGCCCTGATGCCCGACCGGCCATCGCGCGCGCGGCTCGCCGCCACGACGCTCGCGGCGCTCGGGTGAGCGGGCCCCCGCCCACCACGGTGGTGGTGCCGGTCAAGCCCTCGGGCGTGGCCCTGCGGCGCCTGGCGGGGATGCTCGACGCCCGCACGCGCCGCGAGCTGCAGGCGGCCATGCTGGCGGACGTGCTCGGCGCCTGCGCGGCGGTGAGCGGCCTGGTCGAGGTCCTGGTGGTGACCGCCGACCCCGAGGCCGGCGCCCGGGCCGCCGCCCAGGGGGCGCGGATCATCCCCGACCACGATCCACCCCGGGGGATGAACGCGGCGGTCGAGATCGGCCTCGCCGAGGCCGCCCGGTCCGGTGCCGAGGCGGCCCTCGTCCTCACGGCCGACCTGCCCCTCGCGAGCGCGGGCGAGATCGAGGCGGCCCTCGCCGCCGCCGGGCCCCCGGGCTCGGTCCTGTTGGTGCCCTCGCGCGACGGGACGGGCACCAACGCGATGCTGCTGCGCCCGCCGACCGCG
>JAXIPH010000144.1:0-7510 GCA_045403035.1 Thermoleophilia bacterium
GGGAAGAGGGACGATGACCGCGTCGGGCCAGCCGGCGGCGACCGCGCGGTTGGTCCCGTCTCCGCCGTGGGTCACGACGCACGCTGCCCCCTCCTCGGCGAGCGCGGCCGCCGCGGCCCGGGTGCCGGCGGCGTCGCGTGCCGCCGCCGGGCCGGCCGGACGTGCATCGAGCGGGCGCGGCGCTCCGAGGGCGGCGAGCATCGCGAGCGCCCGCTCGACGAGGCAGGTCGGCTCGCGGAGGTAGCGCACCCGCACGGTCGGCGTCGCGGCGAGGCCGGCGAGGACCCGGGCCATCACGTTCACGCGCTCGTGGAGGTCGATCGTCCGGGCCAGCGAGGTCAGCCGCCGCACGTCCTGAGCGGCGCCGCAGTGGGTGACGACGCCGACGGTCGCGGTCACGTCCGCCTCGGCCACGGCACGGATGTCCTCAGGGATCGCATCACACGACGGTCCCTCATCGCGGCGGGCGGCCACATCAGTGATTTCGCGACACGTCCGTGCGGGCTTTCCGCCCGCCCGGCCCATCCGTAGTTCGCCGAAGGCCCGGTGCGCGCGGCGCCGGATGGCGCCCGGGCTTCTCCCGATCCAGGCTGGACGCGACCCCTGGAGGAGGAACCATGATCGACGCCGCCCCGAGCCCGACGACCCGCGCCAAGATTGCGAGGCTGGCGGGTCTTCATGACGAGAAGGGCATCGTGTCGATCTACGTCGACATCGACCCCGGGGCCCGGCGTGAGCCGTCCCAGGGAGACATCGCCCTGCGGGCCGGCCTCACCGCTGTGCGAGAGCGGGTCGAGGCGAGCGGTGACCGGCGGCGGCTGGCGCTGCTCGAGCGGCGCTTGCAGGAGAACGCGGCCCGCCTCGCCGTGCTCGTCGATCCCTCCCGTCCGGGCCGGGGACGGGCCCTCTTCATCCCGCTCTCAGGGGCCGCATCGCACGAGGTGGCGACCGCGGGCCGCGTCGAGGAGCAGGTGGTGCTGGAGGCGACCGCCGATCTCATGCCGCTCCTCCTGGCCCTTCAGGAATCCGCCCCGGTCGGCGTGGTCGCGGTCTCGGGGGAGGGTGTGCGAGTCGTGGAGGTACGAGGAGCCGGCGCCGAGGAGTCGCTCCGGCTCGTCTTCGACGACCAGAGCGCCGAGTGGCGGCGGCTCCAGGGGCCGACGGGGGGCACTCCCGCCAACCAGCGCCAGGTCTCCTCGCAGGCCGACCTGTTCGCCCGCCGGGTCGAGGAGCACCGGCGGCACCAGCTCACACTGTTCGGCGAGACCCTCTGGCAGCGCGCCGGCGAGCGCGGGTGGACCCATGTGCTCGTCGCCGGCGACCCCGATCGCACGGAGGGGCTGCGCGCGAGCCCGCCCGAGGGCGGACCCCACATCCTCGTGAGCCCGCACGTGCTGCCCGACCACCTGTCGCCCACCGCGGTGCGGGACGTGACCGCGCCGGAGATCCGCGCCGCGCGGCTCGCCGGCCAGCTCATGCTGGCCGAGCACGTTCGCGATGCGGCGCTCGCCGCAGCCGGCCACGGCGCGGTCGGGGTGGGGGACACCCTCGAGGCGCTGGCCGAGGGGCGCGTGCACCACCTGCTCCTCGACCCGAAGACGCGGCCCGGCGGATCGCGGGCGCCCGACGGGCGGTTGGTGCCCGCCGGCGAGGTGCCTCCGGGCGCGGCCGCCGAGCAGATGAGCCCCGAGCCCCACCTGTTCGAGCGGATGCTGGAGCGGGCGCTCGACACGGACGCCCGGGTGACCGCCGTGGAGGGGCCGGCGGCCGAGGTGCTCGCCCCGTTCGACGGCGTGGCCTGCGCTTTGCGCTGGTAGCGGCGGCGGGCTCCGGGAGCGGCCCCGCCTACAGCGCGCTGGGGTAGGTCTCGGGCGGCTCCCCGAGGGCCCATCGCTGCCCGCGCTCCAAGGGCTCGACGGCGCGGGTCACGTCGATGTGCACGAGGGCATCGAACTGGCCTGAGATGTCCGCCGCGAACCAATGGCTCTCGCGCTCGGTCTGCGGCCGGTAGATCACGCCGATCGCGCGCTCCAGGCGGGGATCTCTCAGGGCCGGCCCGCAGCGGCCCGCGGCGAGCGGGCAGAGCAGGAAGGCCCCGGCGCCGACGTCGTGGAAGAGGGCTTCGTAGCTGCCGGCGAGGGCCGGCTGCACGCGCATCCGCTCGGCGGGCCCGCCCCAGGCGGAGGCGGCCGTCACGGTGCCGGTGTGGGTGGTGAAGCCCACGAGGACCACGTCACGCGGGTGGCGCTCGCGCATCAACTGGCCGATGTTGAGCTCGCCCCGCCGCGCCATCTGTGTGGCGCGCGCGTCGCCGATGTGCGAGTTGTGCTCCCAGACGACCACGCGCCCGGCGCCGTCGCGCCGGTCCATGTGCGCCATGAGCTGGTCGAGGGTGTCCGCCATGTGGCGATCGCGCAGGTTCCAGGACGCGGCCGCGTCACCGAACATGGTGCGGTAGTACTCCTCCGCATCCGCGACCACCACGGCGTTCTGCTCGGCGAAGAAATAGTCGTCCTCGGCCGCCGCCCCGTCCGGGCGGAGGTAGTCCGCGGCCCGCCGGCGCAGATCGACCAGCTCCCGGAGGACGTGCCGCCGGCAGGACTCGCTCGCCCCGAGCAGGACGGCGCGGCCGTACTCCGCGCTCTCGCCCGAGTAGGGCTGCAGGCACTCGTAGCGGCGCCGCGCCCGCGCTGCCCCATCGGGGTCGTGCGCGTCGAGGTAGTCGATGACGGCCGTCATCGAGGCGCTCAGGCTGTAGAGGTCGAGGCCGTAGAACCCGACCGCCGCGCCGCCGCCGGCGAGGCCGTCGTTGTGAGCCCGGAGCCAGCCCACGAAGTCGAGCACGTCGGCATTGCGCCACATCCACGTCGGGAAGCGCCGGAAGCCGCGCAGCGCCTCCTCAGCGCCCGCATCCCTCCCCGTCCCCCGGACGAACCGGTTGACCCGGTCGGCGTCGGGCCAGTCGCCCTCGATCGCGACGGCCGTGAAGCCGCGCTCCTGGATGAGGCGCTTCGTGATGCGTGCGCGCTCACGATAGAAGTCGTGGGTTCCGTGGCTGGCCTCGCCCAGGAGCACGATCCGCGCGTCGCCGATCAGGTCCAGCAGCGCGTCGTAGTCACGCCGGTCACCGGTGAGGGGCCGGGCGTCACGCCGCACCGTCTCGACGACGTCGGCGTCGGCCCGCGGCGCGACGAGCGGGATCGCCACCGCTCAGCCCCCCCGCGTGCCCGCCAGGGGGAGGGTCGCCGCCGGCAGATGGGCCATGAACCACTCGATCGCGAGGCCGGCGACGGCCTCGAGGGCTCCGGGCTCCTCGAACAGGTGCCCCGCGCCCCGGACTACGTGGACGCGGTGCACGCAGCGCAGAGACACGGCCGCTTCCCGGTTGAGCGCCAGCACCTCGCGGTCGAGGGAGCCGACGAGGAGCAGGGTCGCCGCGCGCACCTCGGGGAGCGCGTCGGTGGCCAGGTCGGGCCGACCACCGCGCGACACGACGGCGCGGACGTCGTCGCCCAGGGCGGCGGCCGCCCTCAATGCCGCCGCCGCACCCGTCGAGGCCCCGAAGTAGCCGATCGGCAACCTGCGGGTGGAGGGACGCCCCTGCGCCCACCGGGTGACGGCCTCCAGGCGGCTCGCGAGCAGCGGGATGTCGAAGACCAGGTCGCGGCGGCCCTCCTCGTGCTCGGCGAGGAGGTCGAAGAGTAGCGTCGCCAGTCCGGCGTCCTCGAGCTGCCGGGCGACCATGCGGTTGCGCGGGCTGAGGCGGCTGCTGCCGCTGCCGTGGGCGAAGATCACGAGTCCCTGGGCCTCGGGTGGGATCGCGAGGTCGCCGTACAGGCGAACGGCGCCCAGGTCGATCGTCACCTGCCCCGCGGGCTCGACGCTCGGCGGGTCGCCGGCCGGCGGCGGCACCGGGACGCCCGCCTCGGCGAGCAGCGCGAGCACCTCGTCGTCCGAGACCTGTGAGAAGTCCCGGTACCACCGGCCGACGCCGATCAGGTCGGCGGGGATCGTGTGGCAGACGACCTCGTCGGCGGCCTCGCGCAGCATGGCGACGGCGTCGCGCGAGCCGACCGGAACCGCCACGACGATCCGGCCCGCGCCGCGGCGTCGGAGCGCCCGGACCGCCGCGAGGTCGCTCAGCCCGGTGGCCAGCCCGTCGTCGACGAGGATGACCGTCCGGCCGGAGACGTCGAGCGGCGGCCGGCCGTCGCGAAAGCGCTCGATTCGGCGGCGCAGCTCGCGGAGCTCGCCGTCCAGGATCCGGTCGAAGTCGTCCTGGGTCATGCCCAGGCGCTGGGCCAGGACGGTGTCGACCACCGCCGTCCCGTCCTCGGCGACCGCGCCGATACCGAGCTCGGGGTCGTGGGGCGCCCCGAGCTTGCGGACCGTCAGGAGGTCCAGTGGCGCGTCGAGCGCGCGGGCGACCTCGACCGCCACCGGCACGCCCCCGCGCGGCAGCGCGAGCACGAGCGGCCGCTCCTCAGCGAACGGCCTGAGACGAGCGGCGAGCTGCCGTCCCGCGTCTCGACGGTCTTCGAACACCATGCCCGGATACTCGTCGCCCGCGAGGGGATCGTCATCTGGGGCGACCCCGATCCGGGTCAGCACTTTCCCGAAGCCGGGTCGCTGGATCCTTCCGGTGGGGTCGACGCCGGCAGGGCGGAACCGCGGGGCCGCCACGTGCCTCTCGCGGACCTGACACGGCGGGCGGCGTGGCTGCTGCACGATCGGTCCCCGCGCGCCGAGTTGACCCCGACCCGTGCGAGCCGGAGCAGGTGGTGGGCCGGCGGCGCCGGACGCGGGGGCGGAGATTCCCTGACGGTGGAAAAGCCGCAATCCGGAATGAGGGTTAGGACCCATGCCCGCCGGGCGCCCCGGACCTAGCGTCTCGGGCGGAATTCCCGCCGCCATCCGAGGGGGACCATGCAGGCCGACCAGATCTCCGTGAACGCGGGCCCGGCACAGCCGGCGGCGGTGGTGCCGCCCCCGCGGTGAGCGCGCTCGAGCTCGCGCGCCTGCAGTTCGGCGTCACGACCGTCTTCCACTTCATCTTCGTGCCGCTCAGCATCGGCCTGGCGTCCTTCGTCGCCGTGCTCGAGACCGCCCGCCACCGGACCGGCAAGCCCGTCTACGCCCGCATGTCCCGCTTCTGGGGCCGCCTGATGCTGATCAGCTTCGCGGTCGGTGTCGTGACCGGGATCGTCCAGGAGTTCCAGTTCGGCATGAACTGGAGCGAGTACTCGCGCTACGTGGGCGACGTCTTCGGCGCCCCCCTCGCGATGGAGGCCCTCGCCGCCTTCTTCCTGGAGTCGACCTTCATCGGCCTCTGGATCTTCGGCCGCGACCGCCTCCCCCCGCGCGTCCACCTCGCCACGATCTGGCTCGTCGCGTTCGGGACCGCCCTGTCCGCCTATTTCATCCTCGCGGCGAACTCCTGGATGCAGCACCCGGTCGGCTACCGGATCGGCGAGTCGGGACGCGCCGAGATGACCAGCATCTGGGCGGTCCTGACGAACTCGACGGCGCTCTACGCCTTCGCTCACACGATCCTCGGCGCCCTCACGACCGGTGGCATCGTGATCCTGGGCGTCTCGGCGTGGCACCTCCTGCGCGGCAACGACCCCGACGGCTTCCGCCGCTCGGCCACGCTGGCGCTTGCGGTGACGTTCGTGGCGGCGCTCGGCACGGCCACCGTCGGCCACTTCCAGGCTCAGCTCATGACGGACCAGCAGCCGATGAAGATGGCCGCCGCCGAGGCGCTCTACACGTCGCAGGACGGCGCCCCGTTCTCGCTCTTCGCGGTGGCGCCCTTCGAGGCGGCACCGGACCGGCTGACCCACAACATCGAGGTCCCGAAGGCCCTCTCCCTGCTGTCGACCAACACCATCGACGGACGGGTCGAGGGCATCGACGACCTCCAGGCCGCGTACGAGGCGAGGTACGGCCCGGGCGACTACCGCCCGGTCATCGGCATCACCTACTGGTCGTTCCGGCTGATGGTCGGGGCCGGGATACTGATGATCCTGCTCGGCGCCGTGGGGCTGGTGCTGCTCCGCCGGGGCACCCTCACCACCTCGCCCCGCTTCCTCCGCGTGGCGGTCTGGGCGATCCCGCTGCCCTTCCTGGCAAACGCGATGGGCTGGATCTTCACGGAGATGGGGCGACAGCCCTGGGTGGTGCAGGGTCTCCTTCGCACCGACCAGGCCGCCTCGCCCACCGTCAGCGCGTGGACCGTGGGGCTCAGCCTCGCGGGCTTCACGCTTCTCTACGGCGTCCTCGCAGGCGTCGCCGGATGGCTGGCCCAGCGCGAGCTGCGAAACGTCCCGCCGCCGGCCGAGCCCGGTTCGCCGGACGACGACGCCGGCGCCGAGCCCTCGCTCGCCTACTAGGAGGATCCGTGGACCCCACCGCGCTCGAGACGCTCTGGTTCGTGCTCATCGCCGTCCTGTGGGTCGGCTATCTCTTCCTGGAGGGCTTCGACTTCGGCGTCGGGATGCTCCTGCCCGTGCTCGGCCGCAGCGAGGAGGACCGCCGGTCGCTGATCGGCACCATCGGGCCCGTCTGGGACGGCAACGAGGTCTGGCTCCTGACCGCCGGCGGGGCCACCTTCGCGGCCTTCCCCGAGTGGTACGCGACGCTCTTCTCGGGCTTCTACCTGGCGCTCTTCCTGATCCTGGCCGCCCTCATCGTCCGGGGCGTCGCGTTCGAGTTCCGGGAGCGGCACGAGGGCGCCCGATGGCGCGCCACGTGGGACGCCGCGATCGTCGTCGGCAGCGTGGTTCCGGCCCTGCTGTGGGGGGTGGCCTTCGCCAACCTCGTGCGCGGCGTCCACCTCGACGCGAGCGGCGAGTACGTGGGGGACTTCGGCGACCTGCTCAACCCCTACGCGCTCCTCGGCGGCGTGGCCACGCTCGTGCTCTGCGCCGCACACGGGGCCCTCTTCCTGACGCTGCGCACGCGCGGCGACCTGAACCGGCGCGCGCGGGCCCTGACGCTTCCCCTGACCGGCGCGCTGGTGGTGGTGGGCGCCGCGTTCCTGGCCTGGACCGTCGGCCGCTCGGCGAGCGACGACACGCTGAACGCGCTCGCGGTGGTCGCGGCCGCGGGCACCGCCGTCGCGGCGATCGCCGCCGTGGCGCTCGTCGTGCTGCGGCGTCACGGGTGGGCGTTCGGCGCCACGGGCGCGGCCGTGGTGCTCCTCGTGGTGACGGTGTTCGCGAGCCTCTGGCCCAACGTCATCAACTCGGTGGACGATCCGTCGCTCGCGCTCACCATCGCGGACGCCGCCTCGACCAACTACACGCTCGCCGTCATGACCGTGGTGGCCGCGATCCTCACCCCGGTCGTGCTCGCCTACCAGGCGTGGACGTACTGGGTCTTCCGCGCGCGCGTGGGAGGAGAGGCCGAGGGGGCCCACACCGCGCTCGACCTGCTGCCCGGACCCCGGACCGCCCCGGACCCGCCGGCGGACGGCCGATGAAGCCCCTCCACCGCCGGCTCCTGCGGG
>JAXIPH010000024.1:0-4565 GCA_045403035.1 Thermoleophilia bacterium
GCTCCGCGCGCCCCGGCACCACAGAGACCAGCTCGATCACCTCCCGGGCCCCCGCTCGCAGGCGCGCAGCCCGGGCGAGCACGGCGTCACGCACGGTGCGCGGCGCCACCTCGTCTCGCGCGCCCGCCAGGACCTCGGTGACGAAGAACGGGTTGCCGCCCGTGGCGCGGTGGATCTCCTCGCCGCCACGCCCCGCGCGGCGCGCCAGCTCGCCGACCGCCTCGGGGGAGAGCGGCGCCAGGTCGATGCGGCGCAGGAGGCTCGGTGGCAGCTGACCCACCGCGGCGCGCAGGCCGGGCCCCGCCTCGTCGCTGCGGAAGGTCACCAGCAGGGTGCCGGTCGTGCCGGCCACCCGCCGCCCCAGGACCGTCAGCAGGTCGAGCGTGCCCTCGTCGGCCCAATGGGCGTCCTCGATGACCATGGCGCGGGGCGGGGGGCCGGCGGCCAGCTCGTCCAGCGCCGCGCCGACCACCGTCTCGCGCGGGGCGCCCGAGTCGAGCGCGGCCGCCAGCTCCCCGCCCGCCCCGCGGGCGATGTCACGCACCGGCCCCAGCGCCCGGGGCGTGAGGAGCGGGTCGCACGCGCCCAGCAGCAGTCGCGCCCGGACCGCAACGCGCTCCGCGAGGGCCTCGATCAGGCTGGTCTTGCCCACGCCGGCCTCCCCGGCGACGAGCACGACCCGCCCCTCGCCGGCAGCGGCCTCCGCAAGCGCCGCCTCCACCTCCGCGAGCGCCGTCTCCCGTTCGAGCAGCTCCATAGGTCGATCCTAGAGTGGGGCGGCGTCCCCCAGGGTCATGTCGCCGCTCATGAAGAGCTGGGAGCGGGGCGTGGTGGGCTCCAGGCGGCGCCCCCGGCCCGACGCCCGGAGGGCCCAGGAGAGGCCGGCGCGCCCGACCCGATGGCGGCGGCCCGACAGCACGAAGACCCGGGCGCTGCGCTGGCTGAGGTCCGCGAGGAGCGACGTGCTGGCGTTGTCGGGGCTGTCCAGCGCCAGGTCGTTCTGAAAGGTTCCCTCGAAGGTCGCGACGGGCCGCCCGGGGGCGAACGACGCGGGGTCGTCGAGGCGCGCGCCGCCCTGGGGCAGGAAGTGGATCGCGATGCGGCCGGAGGCGATCGCGGTGATCGACGATCCCAGCACCGACAGGCCGGCGATGGTGCACCTCGCTACGACGGTGAAGCGCGCGAGCGACAGGTCGGCCGCCGCGGGATCGGTCGAGCTCAAGCCGGGCGAGCCGGTCGTGAGCGCCGCGAGCGGGACTCCCTGCAGGCGCGTGAGCCGGCCGACGGCGGTGAGCTCGCGGCCCACCTGGTCGACCCGCGCGAGCAGCCCGATCGTGGGCCGGTCCGTCCCCGGCGCCCCGACCGTCCTCGGCGGGCGGCCCTGCGCCGCCAGGGTCGGCACGCCCACCACGAGGGCGCCGCCCGCGGCGGCCGCCCCGCTCACCAGCAGGCTGCGTCGGGTGAGCGAGCGCGCGGGCGCCTCGGCGAAGGCGGGCCGGTCCTCCACCCCGGCGAGCTCCACCGGCACGCGCTCGGCCCCCCAGTGGCGTCGCGGCGGGCCGAGCTCGGTCAGGCGCACCCCGAGCGTGCGGTAGAGCTCCACCAGCTCGGGTGGCGCCGAGGCCGCGATGCGTCGCAGGCCGAGCGCCCGGGTCTCGAGCCAGGCCCGGGCGAAGAGCCCGATGATCACGACCGGGCTCCGCATCCCCCGGTGCTCGGGCCCGACCACCAGGCGCCCCAGGTCGGTGGCGCCGTCGAGGGCATCGACGTCGAAGTCACGCTCGGTGGGGAGGGGTCGCCCGGGCACGGGCACCACGAGGCGCGCCGAGCCGGCGATCCCGGTCCCGTCGCGGCAGACCAGGACCACCGCGCGGTCGTCGTCCTGGTCGCGCTCCACCCCGTCCGGCATCGACTCCGCCCGGGCCCAGCCCATCTCCACCGCGGCCGCGTAGCGCGCCCGGTGCGTGGCGGCGACCTCGTCGGCGCGGGCGCGCTCGACCACCAGGGGCGCCACCCCGCGCAGGATGCGCTCCGCCGCCTCGTCGAGCCGCTCGAGCGTCTCGTCCACCCCGACCCCCCTCGTCCGTGCGGTCCTACCAGTGCGAGGGGGCCCGCGGCAACTACTCGGTGAGCTCCACCGGCACGATCGCCAGGGGCCGGCGACGCCCGTCGCGCACGACGCCGAGCTCAACCGAGCGCCCGATCCGCTCCGCGCCCATCAGCCGCTGGAGGTCGCCCACGTCGGCCACCTCGCGGCCGTCGACCTCCACGATCAGGTCCTCGGGCCGCAGCCCGGCACGCTCGGCCGGGCTCCCGGCGACGACATCGACCACCTCGATTCCGGCCTCGCGCCCGAGCTCGGCGGCGACCCGCGGCGGAAGGGGCCGCGGACCGCCGGCGATGCCCACGTAGGCGCGCCGCACGCGTCCCTCGCCCATCAGCGCGGCGACGATGGCGCGCGTGGTGGTGTTGACGGGCACGGCCAGGCCCAGGCCGATACCCGCCACCGCGGTGTTCACGCCCACCACGCGCGCGCGGCTGTCGGCCAGCGCGCCTCCGGAGTTGCCCGGGTTCAGGGCGGCGTCGGTCTGGATGACGTCCTCCACCACCCGGCGGGCCCGCCCGCGGCCGACCGGAAGCGAGCGGCCGAGGGCCGACACGACCCCCGCCGTGACGGACCCGGCGAAGCCCAGGGGGTTGCCGATGGCCACGACGAGCTGTCCCACGACCAGACGGTCGGCATCCCCCAGGGTGGCCGCCGCCAGGCCGGACCCGTCGGCGCGGAGCACGGCCAGGTCGGAGAGCGCGTCGGCGCCCACCAGGGTGAGCGCCAGGTCCTGACCGTCGACCAGGCGCGCTCGCAGTCGTCCCGAAGCGCCCTCGACCACATGGGCCGACGTGAGGATGAACCCGTCCGGCGTGATGACCACCCCGCTGCCGCTGCCCTCGGCGCGGTTGCCGCGGCCGTCGCGGCGCGCCACCCGGAGGCTGGCGACGCTCGGGCCAAGGGTTCGCGCGACGGACGTGACCGCCCGCGAATAGGCGTCCAGGGCCTCCGCATCGCCGGGGGCGGTGTCGTCGATGAAGGCGAGCGCGTCGATCGGCCGACCGTAGCACCGGCTCCGGCGGGAGGGCCCCGGGGCCGCCGGGGAAGGATCGGCGCTCGTGGGCGTCCTTGGAGGTGTCGAGACGATCCACGGGGAGGCCCTCATGAGGAAGTGGTCGCTGATCATCCCGATCGCCCTGGCGGCGGTCGCGCTGGCGGCAGGGTGCGGGTCCGGCGACGATCAGGCCGGCGGCGGCGGTGGGGCGTACGGGGGGTACGGGGCGCCGAGCACGCCGTCGGTGACGGCGGCGGCGGTCTCCACGGCGAGCGGCGAGCTCGGGACCTTCCTGGTGGGACCGGACGGGCGCACCCTCTATCTCTTTCAGAAGGACACCGGCACGCAGAGCACGTGCTCGGGCGCGTGCGCTACGGCGTGGCCGCCGCTGATCACGAGCGGAGCCCCGACGGCCACCGGCGCGGCGAAGGCCGAGCTGCTCGGCACCACGCAGCGCGACGACGGCACGATGGAGGTGACCTACGCAGGCCATCCCCTCTACTACTTCGCGGGCGACACGGCGCCCGGAGACACGAAGGGTCAGGAGGTCGACGGCTTCGGCGCCGAGTGGTACGTGGTGTCGCCGTCCGGCGCCGCCATCGAGGGCGGGGACGAGAGCTGACCGGAACGTGAAGGCGGGAAGGCCGGGCGCGCCGGGATTAGGCTCGGAGGCGGTGAATGGCCATCGCCTCGATCCCGCGCGCCTCGGCGATCACCTGGACCGCCTCTTCCGCGCGGCGTGGGCCATGTGCGGGTCGCGCGAGGAGGCCGAGGACCTGGTTCAGGAGACCTTCGCGCGCGTCCTCGCGCGTCCGCGTTGGCTGCGGTCCGGCGACGACCTCGGGTACCTGATGCGGGTGCTGCGGAACACGATGACCAGCCGCCGGCGGGATGACGGCCGCCGGATCCGCACCGTGGGCTTTCCGGAGGACGGAGATCCCATCGACACCCGGGCCGCCGCCCGCCCCGAGCACAGGGCGGAGGTGCGCGAGGTGTTCGCCGTCATCGCGGCGCTCCCGCCCGACCTGCGCGACGTCCTGGTGGCGGTCGATGTCGTGGGACTCAGCTACGCCGAGGCGGGGCGGCTGCTGGGGGCCAAGGAGGCCACCGTCACCACGCGCCTGCACCGGGCTCGGCGACGGGTGACCGGTCGCTTCGAGCCCACGGCGGCGCCGGCGGGCGCCGAGCGACGGGTGGCGTCGTGACGGGAGTGCCCGGGATGCGCGACGACCCGGCCGTCGCGCGGATGCGCGACCTCGTCGACTCCGTGAGCGCCCCGGCCGAGCTCCGCGCGCGGGTCGAGGCCGACCGCTCCCGCCGGCGGCAGGCGCGGTCGCTGGGCGCCGGCGTGGCGTCCGCTGTCGCGGTGCTGGCGGTGGGCCTGGTGATCCTCCTGCTGCCCACGGAGGGCACGCCCACGGTGCTCGACGCCGTCGCCCTGGCCGCGCGCGGGCCGGTGGCCGC
>JAXIPH010000031.1:0-4833 GCA_045403035.1 Thermoleophilia bacterium
GCTGGCGCTTGAAGTCCTCGAGCAGCTCGTGGCGGTCGGCGCCCCGTTCGTTCTCGATCATCGTCATTGGTATCGGCACCTCATTCTGGGGTCTCGAACCGGTGAAGATACAGCAAAAGCGGCGTCGGCGCGGGTCAGCCCGCCATCCCCGGGCGGGTCGGCGGGGCGGCGTTCGGCGCTTCCGGCGCGGGCGGGGCGGGAGATGCCGCCCCGGCGGGCGCCTCACGGGCGGCCGGCGGCCCCCCATCCGCGGGCGCCGATCGGTGATTGACCAGACGCCGATCGGACGGGTCCGGGATCCGGCCCGAGCGGATCGCGTCGCGGACCTCGCGCACGCCCTCGGCGACGCCGCGGGCGGCGTGGAAGCCGAGCAGCCGCTCGATCTTGTCGAACACCACGTGGTAGCTCCGCTTGTCCACGACCTCGGGGAGGACGCGCACCTGGGTGCCGGGGATCTCCTGGATCAGCACCGGGGCCAGGTCCTTCATCTGGTAGTTCTCGCGGTTGTCCCCCACGTTGAGGGTCTGTCCGCCCACCCGATCGAGGTCGGCCTCGAGCGACGCCTGCAGCGCCCGGGCCACGTCCGCCACGTGCACGAAGGGGCGCCACTGCTCGCCGCCGAAGATCGAAACGATACGATCCCTGAGGGCCCGCGCAGTGAGCAGGTTGACCACCAGGTCGAATCGAGTGCGCGGGGAGTAGCCGTAGACGGTGCCGAACCGGAGCACCGTGGGCCGGAATCGAGGACCGGTGATGCGCGCCAGCGCGAGCTCCGCGTTCACGCGGCTCTCGGCGTAGAGCTCGTGCGGCGCCAGCTCGGACTCCTCGCTCAGCCGTATCCCGAGGCCGGTCCCGTAGACCGAGCAGGTGGCCGCGAACACGAACCGCGAGATGCCGGCGGCGGCGCTCGATTCGGCCAGGTGGCGGGTCGCCTCGAAGTTGGTCTCGACCGCCAGCGCGGGATCGGCCGCGCAGGCGGCCTCCCCGACGATGGCTGCCAGGTGGACGACCGCCTCGCGGTCGCGCAGCAGGGCGTCCACCAGGGCGCGGTCCCGGATGTCGCCGGTCACGAGGCGGTAGCCGGGCCGGCCCTCGAGGTCGCCGAGCGGCTCGCCGCCAAACGCGAGGCGGTCGATCACGACCACGTCGTGGTGCGCCTCGAGCAGCTTGCGGACGAGGATCGACCCGATGTAGCCGGCACCGCCGGTGACCAGGACCTTCACGAGCGCTCGGCCACGATGAACAGGTGGTCAGCCCAGAGGCGGTCGAGCTCCGCCGTTCCGGAGGTGGAAAGATCCAGCTCGACGGCCGTGTCGTATGCGCGCACCAGCGCCTCGGGGTCCAGCGCGAGGGGCGGCTCGGCGTGCCGGCGGAAGCGGAGCAGCGAGTAGAACGGGTTGGCCCCCGCGATCCGGGCCCTCCAGCCGAGCGCATTCAAGGTCGAGCCGACCTCCTCCGCCCCCACCACCTCGCAGAAGTAGCCATTGTCGAGCTGGCGTCCCTTGCGGTGCGGGTTGTCCTCCGGCCGCCGCAGCAGCTCGCTCCGGGCGTTGTTGGCGACCAGCACGATCCGCCCCCCGGGCCGGACGACGCGCGCCAGCTCGGCGAGGGTGCCGGCGCGCACATCGGCCGGCAGATGCTCCAGCACCCCCACGCACACCGCGGCGTCCAGCGAGCCGCCCCGGAGCGCGACCCGGGTCGCCTCGCCCTGAACCAGGCTCCATGCGGCGCCGTTGGCAGAACCGGACCCGGCGCCCGCCCCGGGATCGGTCGGACCGGGGAGGTGGGCGCGGCAGCGCTCGAGCATGCCGGAGGCGTTGTCCATCGCCAGGACCCTGGCGCCGCGGGCCGTCAGGAAGCGGGCCATGCGACCGGTCCCGCAGCCCAGGTCGAGCACGAGGCGACCCGCCACGGGCTCCAGGGCCCGCCCGACCAAGGTGCGCTCCCATCGGTCGTAGGCCTGGTTCACGACCCGGGGCTCGCGCAGCGACAGGACCACCGCCAGCTCGTCGGCGCCGGTCAGGCGCTCCTCACCCCAGTAGCGGGCGGCGGCCGCCCGATCGTAGCCCGATGTCATGCCCTGCCCTTCGTGCGGGATTACGGCGACCGACGCCTGGTCCGGAACACCCATGACAGCCCAAAATGGTATCACCAAACGGAGCCTGGTCGGACCGCGGCATTCTTGCCTTCGATCGTGCGCGTGCGGAGCGTACAATGGTGGCCTGCGCCCCGGCATCCCGCGCCCCGCACCCGGAAGGTCCAGTGTCTCTCGGCCGCCGCCATGTCTCCGGATTCACAGGACCACGCTCCCGGTTGGCCGGCGGATTCCCCGCGGCCATCGTCCTGTGCCTCCCGGCGCTGCTGCTCTCCCGCCCGCTCGCCGCCGACACGATCCATGTGCCGGTTGATCAGCCGACCGTGCGCGCGGCCGCGAACGCCGCGATCAGCGGAGACACCATCCTGGTCGCCCCCGGTGTCCACGGGGGCGGTGTCTACGTCACCGGGAAGTCGCTCACGCTGGCGTCCTGGTTCCTGACCACCCAGGACACGACGTACATTGGGCAGACCGTCATCGACAGCATCGCTGGTGACCCGTGCGGAGGCGGCACGAGCTGCGCGGGCGATGCCGTGCTCGAGTTCGCCTCGGACGCGAGCGGCAGCGCTGTGATCGGCCTCACGATCCGAAACGGCGTGGACGGAGTGCGCTCCCGGGCCGTGATGGAGCTGGCGTACTGCCACATCGTGGGCAACTCCGACGGCATCGACTACCAGAACGGCGCCGGCGGCACCATCCGCAACAACCTGGTCGCCAACAACAGCGACGACGGCATCGACCTCAATGGCGCGATCCACGCGGTCGTGCGCGACAACGTCGTCCGGGACAACCACCAGGATGGAGTCGAGTTCCGGCTCTATGCCTACAGCGGACCCGTGGTGCAGGTGGACTTCATCCGCAACCAGTTCACCCGCAACGGAGGGGATGGCATCCAGCTCATCGACTATCCCGACGCGTCCAGCCGGATCATCCGGATCGAGCACAACGCCTTCAGCGGCAGCGGGGACGCATCCGTCGGATGCATGCCGGACGGGCAGACCAGCGAGACCTTCGTCGGCGCCCCGATCGCCGAACGTGTGTATGTGATTCACAATACGTTCAGCGGCGAGCGCTACGGGTTCGTCGGTGGCGCAAACGTCGTCGCGCTCAACAACGTCTTCACGGGCATCCAGGTGAGCGCGCTACGACGCGTGGGAGGCAGCTCCATCACCTCGTACAGCCTGTTCTGGAACAACGGCATCGACTACGAGGAGAGCAGTCTGGATCTGCCGCACATCGTGCACGCGGACCCGCTCCTGAACTCGGACGGCGGGCCCTCGGCCGCCAGCCCGGCGATCGATGCCGGGACCGCGTTCTTCCAGTGGCAGGGGGAGACCGTCCTCGATCTCCCCTCTTCGGCCTACCTGGGAGCCGCGCCCGACATGGGAGCCATCGAGTTCAGCGCCGGTGGCAATGCCGCCCCGGTCGTGGGCGCGGGGCCCGACCAGACCATCACCCTGCCGGCGGGCGCGGCGCTCGATGGCACCGTGAGCGACGACGGACAGCCGAGCCCGCCCGGGGTGGTCACGACCGTCTGGAGCAGGGTGAGCGGTCCCGGCCCGGTCACGTTTCAGGACGCCAGCGCGGTGGATACCCAGGCGTCGTTTGCCGTGGCCGGCGCCTACGTCCTGAGCCTGACGGCGAGTGACGGCGCCCTGAGCGTCTCGGATCAGGTCCAGGTCACGGTGCAGTCGGGCCCGCCCCCGGGCACGGGGACGGTGGAGCGACGGATCGCGATCGGCAGCGACGACGCCGAAGAGAGCGCGACCGGCGTCACGGATCTCGGCAGCTCCGACCTCGAGCTGGTCAACGATGGGAGCAACCAGACGGTCGGCTTGCGGTTCACGAACGTGGCGATCGCTCCCGGCGCCACCATCTCGACCGCCTATGTCCAGTTCGAGACCGACGAGGCGAAGAGCGAGGCGACCAGCCTGCTCATCCGGGGACAGGCGGCGGATCAAGCCGCCCCGTTCACGAGCACGACCGGCAACATCTCCACGCGGCCGCCCACCGCGGCCTCGGTGAGCTGGACGCCGCCCGCCTGGAGCGTGGTGGGCGAGGCGGGTGCGAACCAGCGCACGCCGGACCTCCGGAGCCTGATCCAGGAGATCGTGAGCCGTCCCGGCTGGGCGAGCGGGAACGCGCTGGCGATCATCGTCACCGGCACCGGTCGCCGGACGGCGCGTGCCTACGAGGGCCTGCCCGCCGGGGCGGCGCTGCTGCACATCGATTTCGGCGGTGGCGAGCCGCCCCCGCCGCCGACCAATGCCGCGCCGCTGGCGAACGCCGGCCCCGACCAGACCGTCACCCTCCCCGCCAACGCCGCGCTGGACGGGACGGTGAGCGACGACGGGCTGCCGAGCCCGCCGGCCCTCACCACCACCTGGAGCATGGTGAGCGGCCCCGGCACGGTGACGTTCGCGAACGCCAGCGCGGTGGATACACAGGCCGGCTTCACTGCCGCCGGCGCCTATGTGCTGCAACTCGCGGCCGGTGACGGCGAGCTGACCGCCTCGGACCAGGTCCAGGTCACGGTCCTGTCGGCGCCACCACCGGGGGCGGGCACGGTGGAGCGGAGGATCGCCGCCGGCAGCGACGACGCGGAGGAGAGTGCGACCGGCAAGATGTCCACCCCCAATTCCGACCTCGAGCTGGTCTACGATCGGAGCAACCAACGCGTAGGCCTGCGCTTCACCGGCCTGGCCATCCCGCCCGGGGCCACCGTGACGCGCGCCTAC
>JAXIPH010000007.1:0-4115 GCA_045403035.1 Thermoleophilia bacterium
CCGGCTGGGCGGCCGCTGCGCTGCTGATGCTGTTGCGGGTGCCGGACGAGCTCGTCATGCAGGACTACCTGGAGTCCGCGCTGGACGACATGCGCGAGCGCTTCGGCACCGTCGAGGGCTACTTCACGAACGGGCTCGGAATCGACGCCGCGGCGCAGGACGCGCTGCGAGCGGCGTTCGTCGAGTATCCCTGAGAGCCCTGCCGGCTACCGGTCGACGCGCCGGATCGCCGGGAGGACATAGGTTCCGTCCAGGATCTCCGTCCGCGGCTGGTACATGCGCAGGATCGGGCGGAACGGCCCGTCCGGCGCGGGCAGCCAGTTCGACTCCCTCTCGCCTCCGGGCGAGTCCTTCCCCATGTGAGGGTCACGGAGCCGTCGGCGGCGTACCTCAGGCCGGGCGTGCGGTCCCCGATCGCGTAGCGGTCGATCGGGTTCGCGACGAGGTGGAAGTCGGGGATGTCGTACATGGTGAGCGACCAGAAGGCGTCGACCGGCGGCGGCGCCGCCAGGGTCAGCTCATAGGCGTGCGACCCGTCGAGGTCGTCCCCGTTCTCGTCCCGCCAGGCGAAGGCGTAGTTCGCCTCGTAGCCGTGGTTGCCCCAGAGGCCGGCGCGGGCGGCCACCGCTCGCGTGACGTAGGCCTTCGTGCGGTCGGCGATCCTCCAGTCGGGCGAGTCGATCGTGCCCGGCCCGCAGCGGTCGAGGTTGTAGTCGAATATGTGCATCGCCGTCGACCAGCCGTTCACCGGGTCCGCGACTCCGCCGGCGAGCTTCTCGATCGTCGCGCGTCCCTGCCTTGCGCCCTCGACCAGCGCATCGGCGAGCGCCGGATCCGGGCGGACGAAGGGCGACGTCGCGTCCGTGAGGCCAAGCCGCGAGGCGGCATCGAGAAGCGCGGCGTCGGCCTCCGGCGGGGGGAATGCGGCCAGGGCGACCCGGAGCCTCTCCCACCAGAGGAGGTCCTCTCCCACGCCGGGATCGGGCACGGGGAGGCCGGTCGCGGGGGCTTCGTTCCCGTCGAATGACCGGAGCGTGAACCCGTCCTGGAGCGCGTGGACCGCCGCGAGGTCATCCTCGCCGTCCACCTGCACGCGACCGACGATGACGAAGACGTCGCTGGGGGCCCAGACGGGCGCCATGCCGGGTGGAACCGGCCCGGAATGGCCCGCCGGCGCGAGCAGGAACTCCGCCTCGGCGGTGCCGGTGGCACGCCGCCCGATGTACGCGAAGTTGTTCGTCCACGCATCGACGAGCTGCAGGACGTAGTAGCGGCCACCGGAGTCCGGCACGCGAAGGACGAGCGGGCCGCTGCGGACATCGCAGGTGGCCATCAGGTAGAGGGTGTCGTTGTTCGGCGAGACGAACTTCGCCTCGGGGCCGAGGAGCCGGCGGGCGGGCCCGAGGGTGTTCCACCCATCGACCGTGACGATCCCCGTCCCGCTCGCGAGCTTCGCGATCTCGTCGAGGTTGTAGACCAGCGGGTAGCCGTAGATGTAGATCTGCGCCGCGAGCGCCGCCCGCTCGGCGACGGACCCCTCCGATCGCGTTGGCATCGGTCTCCTCCTCAGTGGCTAGTCGGCTGGTTGCCCGCCGGGGGGCTCCTTGGGGGCCAGCAGGTTGGTGACGAGGTAGGCGACGACCACCCCCACGATGATGAGCGGTGACGCCCCCGGGCCGGATTGGAACGTCAGCAGCACGGCGAGCACGATCGCCGAGAGCGGGAGCCTCAGCATGGAGGCGGTCATGACCCCCATGCCGACCGCGACCGCCGGCGTGAGCGAGAGCCCCGGGAGGTGCGAGGCGGCGATCCCGCCGGCGGCGCCGAGGAACAGCGCCGGGAAGGTCGGCCCACCCCGGAAGCTCCCCAGGGAGATGCCCCAGGCGGCCCCCTTGAAGAGGAGCAGCAGCAGCAGCGACGCGACGGACCAGGCGGCCGGGTTCTCGACCAGGCCCGGCAGCGCGTCCTGCCCGGAGAAGAGCACCTCGTCGGCGCCGTGGCCGGTCCATTCGGAGAAGGCGATCGCCAGCCCCGCGATGGCGAGCCCGGCGAGCGGAAGGAGCACGAGAGGCCGCAACATCACGAGCCCGTGGATCCGCTTGCCCAACCACACCGCCACGAAGGTGAGCAGAGCCGCCGCGACGCCCAGCGCGACCGTCCAGGCGAAGTCGGACCAGCCGGGCTGGTCGAAGGCCGGCAGCGACACGGGCTGGAGGGTGTAGGCGCTGGTGTCGAGCCCGGCGAAGGACCGCGTGCCGATGTAGACCAGCGACCCGGTCCCCGCCGCCAGCAGGCCGGGGAGCAGGATGATCGGCGCCCTCGGGCCTCCCAGCCCGGTCGCCTCGATCAGGATCACCGCGGCGATGAGCGGCGAGTCGAAGATGAGCGCCACGGCGGCGAAGCTCCCCGCGGCGGCTATCACCATGAGCATCTGCGGCGGTGCGTCCCTGCGCGCCAGGCGCGCGAGGAAGAGCGCGAGCCCGCTGCCCAGCGCGATGAGGGGCGCCTCCGGGCCGATCACCGCCCCGAGGCCGATCGAGGCCAGGGCGGCCAGGACGACCCCGGGCACGTCGATCGGCAGGGTCCGCCCGGCTTGGAGGCCGTCGGCGGGCACGTGGCCGCCGCCACCGGGCAGGCGCACGATGGCGAAGGCGGTGATCAGCCCCGCGATCGCCAGGACGGGCAGCGGCCACCAGGTGGGCGCTCCGTCGAAGCCGAGCGAGCCGGGCAGGTCGTCGTACACGCCCACCTGGATCCAGTGGATCGCCTCCAGGAACCCCCACGCGGCGTAGGAGACCACCACGCCCACGACCCCCGCGACGAGGAGGAGGACCACGAACGCCCTGCTGCGGAGGATCGCGACGGGGTCGGGGGGTGGTGCGGCGACGTCGCTCACGAGCTCATACCGCGACGTTCACGGGGAAGGTGGCGAGCCAGATCGCCGTCCCGACGAAGACGACGTACCCCAGCCCCAGGATGGCGATACGGGTGCGTGGAGTCTGCAGGCGGGTGCTGATGCCGGCGAAGAAGAGCGCGGTGGCGAAGAGCACCACCGCCAGGACGTAGTTGTCGGCGCGCTGGATGTCCGTCTTCACCTGATCGGCGGCCGCGGCCGCCCGTGCCTCGAGGCGCTCGACCCGCTCGAGGGCGGCCAGGCGGTACTCCGGGACGGCGAACGGGCTGAGGGCTGCGGCGGGGTCGGTGAACGGCGCCTGCCCCAGCCACGCGTCGAACGCGGGGGCGAACTCCGGGCGGAAGCGCCGGCGGTAGAACGCGGCGCGCTCGGCGTCGCCCTCCAGGTGCGCGTCCACCCACTCGGTGAACGTGGCGACGTCGATCTGAATCTGGCGGTTCGCGTCGGCCGCCGTGCGGGTGGCCTCGAGACGCTCGGCCACCGAGCTGCCCGCGGCCTCGGCCTGCCGGCCGTGCCAGCGCGACGACTGGTAGCCGGCCCACGCCGTCGCGACGGTGGCGAGCGCCAGCAGGATCGCCGTGAGGACCTCCGCCCAACTGTGCGAATGCGCGGCGGTCACCGGGTGAGAGCCCGCAGCGGCTCGCCGGCGGCGTCGCAGGGTGGGACGAACCCGGCTCCGGCCACCTCGACCTCCTGCTCGAGGATTGCGAGCGTGCGCGTCATCGCCACGGGCTGCAGCGCACCCGGGCCGGGGTGGTACGGCGCCTCGAGCTCGCGGATCGCCAGGAGCGTCACGCAGAGCACCGCCACGACCGACCCGATCAGCACGGCCTGCACCACCGCCCGCTCCCCGCGGTCGGCGAAGAAGAGCACGGCCCACAGCGGCCCGGGCAGGACGCCCTGCGCCCCGTGGAGGCGGTCGCTGCGCCCCCGCTCGCGATCGGAGGTCTGGTCGAGCCACTTCTGGTAGGCGGCCTGCTGGGCTGCGGTCACCGGCTCGGTGGTCTTCAGCGTCCGGAACATCTCCGCCCCCCAGGGGTTGATCGCGTCGCCCTGCGTGCCGTCCCTCATCCGCGGCCACTCCTCGTAGACGACCGACCGGCCGTAGCAGATGAGCTCGCCGCTGAGGCGGGCGCTCACCCCGGCGGGGAGGAACTGGGCCGTCTCGAACTGCTGGCCGACGACCAGCGCCTCGTTCTCG
>JAXIPH010000136.1:0-8297 GCA_045403035.1 Thermoleophilia bacterium
TCGGTGGCCGAGGAGGGCGGGCTCTCCTTCGACGACATGAAGTCGCGGATCATGGGCGAGCTGAAGCGCGTCTTCCGGCCGGAGCTGCTCAACCGGATCGACGAGGTGATCGTCTTCCACAAGCTCACCAAGGAGGAGATCACCGAGATCGTCGACCTGCTGCTGGTGCGGCTGCAGAACCAGATGAAGGAGCACGGCCTGGCGCTGCGGCTCACCGACGACGCGAAGGAGCTCCTCGTGGAGCAGGGCTACGACCCCACGATGGGCGCACGGCCCCTGCGCCGCGCGATCCAGCGCCTGATCGAGGACCCGCTCTCCGACAAGCTCCTCTCCGGGGACTTCTCGGATGGCAGCACCGTCACCCTCGATCGCGACGGGGAGGAGATGAAGCTCATCACTCAGGAGGCCGAGCCCGAGGCTGTCGGCGCGACTGCCGGCGCAACGCCCGAGGAGCCGCCCGCCGGCAGCAGCGAGTCCTGATCCGAGATCGAGGGTCCGGCGTGGCGCAGACGCGCGCCCGAGTGGTCTATTCGTGTGGGGCCTGCGGTCAGCAGGCCCCGCGCTGGGTGGGGCGATGTGCGACCTGCGGTGAGTGGGGCACGGTCGCCGAGGAGGTCGGCCCCGCCGGATCGCGGCGTGGGGTGTTGGGGCCGGTGCCCGAGGTCACCCGGCTCGCGGACCTCGTCGAGGGTCCGCTCGAGCGGATGGAGACGGGCATCGCCGAGCTGGACCGGGTGCTCGGCGGAGGCCTCGTCCCGGGGTCGCTGGTGCTGATCGGCGGCGAGCCGGGCATCGGCAAGAGCACCCTGGTGCTGCAGGCGCTGGCGAGCCTCGCCGGGCCGGGAGGATCGGGCGAGGCGCGCGTGATGCTGGTGACCGGCGAGGAGTCGCCGCTCCAGGTACGCGGGCGCGCCGAGCGGCTCGACTGCGACTGCGGGCAGGTGCAGGTGCTGGCCGAGACGCGGCTCGAGTCGGTGATCGCGGCGATCGAGGCGCACCAGCCGGCCCTCTGCGCGATCGACTCGGTGCAGACCCTCCACTCGGACGCCCTCGACGGCGTCCCGGGGGCGCCCAACCAGGTGCGCCAGGTCACCGTGGAGCTGATGCGCACGGCCAAGGAGCGCGGCGTCACGATCCTCCTCGTCGGCCAGGTGACCAAGGACGGCGGCCTCGCCGGCCCGCGGACGCTGGAGCACCTCGTGGACTGCGTGCTCTCGTTCGAGGGCGACGACCTGCGGGCGCACCGCGTGCTGCGCGCCACCAAGAACCGCTTCGGGTCCACCAACGAGACCGGGCTGCTCGAGATGCGGCCCACCGGCCTGGTGTCGGTGGACGACCCCACGCGCCTCTACCTGGCCGAGGCCGGCGAGCGCGTGGGCTCCTGCGTCTTCCCGGCCATCGAGGGGAGCCGGGCGCTGCTGGTGGAGGTCCAGGCCCTCGTGGGGCCGACCGAGCTGGTGCCGCCGCGGCGAGTGGCGATCGGGGTGGACCGCACGCGTCTCGCCCAGGTCATCGCCGTGCTGTCACGGCACGCCGGCCTGCGGCTGGGCGACGCGGACGTCTTCGTGAGCGTCGCGGGCGGCGCCCGTGCCCTCGACCCGGCCGCCGACCTGGCCATGGCCCTGGCCGTGGCGAGCGCCCACCGGGGCGTCCCGTTGCCGGCGGGCACGGTGGCCTTCGGAGAGCTTGGGCTCACGGGCGCCGTGCGCCCGGTGGGTCACGGGGCGCGCCGCCTCGCCGCGGCGGCCGCCCACGGCACTCAGATCGCGATCACGCCGCCGGCCGAGGGGCCGGCGGATCAGCAGGCGGACGTTCCCGGGGCCCTCAGCCCCGTCCCCGATGTGCGCGAGGCCCTCGTGGCCGCGTTCTCCCGGTAGGGGAGGGAGAAGCCCTGTCCATCACGAGCGAGGGGGAGCGGTTGTACGAGATCGGCGACAAGGTCGTGTACCCGCATCACGGCGCAGGCAAGATCGTCAAGAAGGAGCAGAAGGAGATCCTGGGTCAGAAGCGCGAGTACCTCACGATCCAGATCCTCTACAACGACATGACCGTGATGGTGCCGACGGAGAACGCCGACAAGGCGGGCCTCCGCAAGGTGATCGGGGAGGAGACGGTCGACGAGGTGCTTGCGGTCCTGCGCGACGACGGCACGCAGATGCCCAAGAACTGGAACCGCCGCTTCAAGCACAACCGCGACAAGATCAAGACCGGTGACATCTTCGAGCTCGCCGAGGTCGTCCGGAACCTGTCGATCCGGGACCTCGACAAGGGGCTCTCGACCGGCGAGAAGCAGATGTTCGGACGGGCCAAGAAGATCCTCGCCAGCGAGCTGATGTACGCGCGCGACATGGAGGAGCAGGAGGCGATCGACTTCCTGGAGAACCTTCTCGAGGACATCGGCCGTGACCGCGCTCCCGATGAGGGATCGACGACCGCGGCACGCGGCGCCGAGGCGCTGGTGGATTAGGGGAGGGCCCGCACCAGCGGCGTTCAGGGCATCATCGAGCGGGGCGCAGCCGTGAGAACGACGAGAACGACAAGGGATTTCGAGGGTGCGTCGAGTGATGTCCCAGCGTGAGGTGACGACGTGGTGCTGATCCTGGTCAGCCGGATCGTCCTCGCGCTGCTCTGCGGCCTCGGGGCCTATCAGGGTGGCGCCTCGCTGCCGGTCGAGGACTGGCTCTCCTCGCCGTGGCACTACGCCGCCCGCGCGGCGATGACGATCGCCGGGGCGCTGCTGGGCTGGATCCTGGGGGGCGTGCTCGGCCGGGTCCTGCGCGACCGCGTGGGCCTCATCGACCGCGCCTCCGACCGGCGCTCGGCGGCCGAGCTCACGGTGGGCGCGCTCGGGCTGGTGGTCGGCCTCGTGGCGGCGGCGCTCGCGGGCGTGGCCGTGGCACGGCTCCCGATCGTGGGGCCATACCTGCTGCTGCCGGTCGTGCTCCTGGTGGCGTACATGTTCACCCGCATCGCGGCGCGTCGGCACGTGGACATCCTGCGCCTGGTGGGGATCCGCTCGCGTCCGAGCGCCGAGGGTGTCCCCACCCGCCTCGTGGACACCAGCGCGATCATCGACGGGCGCCTGATCGAGGTGCTGCGCACCAAGTTCCTCTCGGGCGCGATCGTCGTGCCCGACTTCGTCCTCGAGGAGCTTCAGCGCGTGGCCGACTCGACCGACAGCCTGAAGCGCGCCCGCGGCCGGCGGGGCCTCGAGATCGTGGAGGAGCTGAAGGCCGCCTCGAACGGCGGCTTCTCGGTGCGCCGCGGCGACTACCCCGAGCTCGACGGGGTCGACTCCAAGCTCGTCCGCATGGCACAGGACGTCGGCGCCTCGATCGTCACGACCGACTACAACCTCAACAAGGTCGCCCAGATCCAGGGCATCGAGGTGCTGAACGTCAACGAGCTTGCCAACGCCCTCAAGCCGGCCGTGCTGCCCGGGGAGCCCCTCCAGGTGAAGATCATCCGGGAGGGCCGTGAGTACGACCAGGGAGTCGGCTACCTGCCCGACGGCACGATGATCGTGGTGGAGGGCGGCCGCTCGGCGGTGGGGCGGGAGGTGACCGTCGAGGTCACCAGCGTCCTCCAGAGCCCGTCCGGGAAGATGATCTTCACGAAGCTCCCGTCGGGCGCCGGGTAGCCCCGCCGGCCGGGCGCTGCATCAGGGTGGGGTCGTCCGGCTCGGAGAAGCCGAGTCGGCGGTAGAGCTCGTGAGCATCCTGCGTGTGCAGGAGCCAGCGGCAACCGGCGAAGGGCCCGCCCTCGACGGCCTCGGTCACCAGTACCGTCCCGAGGCCGCGACCGCGCAGCTCGGCGAGCACGTAGACGTCGGCCAGATAGGCGATGCCGCCGTCGGAGACGACGCGCGCGAACCCCACCTGCCGCTCGCCCTCGTAGAGCCCCACCACCCGCGCCGCGCCGCGCACCGCCTGCTCGATCCGCGCCCGGGAGCGCCCCCGCGCCCAGTACGACTCCTCGCTCAGGAAGCGGTACACCTCGGCGAGATCGACCCGTGCCGGATCGTCGTCGATCTCGATGCCGGGAGCGACCGCGCGCCTCACGCCCGCGCGACCTCCTGCACCAGCCACTGCGCCAGGCCGACGCCGGCGTAGGGGTCGCCGGCCGGGATGCCCTCGTGCTTGGCGAAGGCGTAGACCGGCCGCTCCGCGCCCTCCCGCTCCAGCAGCTCGCGCCAGCCCTGCCGCACCTCCTCCGAATAGCGCTCTCCGCGCAGGCGGACGTAGCCGAGCGGGCCCGGTGGCAGCTTGGGAAGGACCTCGCCCGCGGTCTCGGACACGCAGACCGTTCCGCCCGTCGCCGCGATCCGCTCGTGCACCTCGGGCACGTCCCAGGAGTCGTCGCGGAACTCGAGCGCGGCCGGCAGGCCCGGGGGCAGGCACCCGAGGAACGCCTCGAGCGCGGCGTCGTCGCGGCGGCGCGAGGGCGGGAACTGGAAGAGCACCGCGCCCAGGCGGGTCCCCAGCCCGGCGAGCGAGTCGAGGAAGCGCTCGAGGAAGGCGTCCCCGCCCTCCGCCGGAGGCAGGGCCCGGGTGTGGGTCAGCCGCCGGTGCGCCTTCGCAGCGAACCGGAAGCCCGGCGGGGTGGCCTCGGCCCACCGCGCCACCGCCGCCTCGGACTGCAGGCGGTAGTGGGTGGCGTTGATCTCGCACGCCGTGAGCACGCCGGCGTAGTGGGTGAGGAAGCGATCCTGAGGGAGCCCGTCGGGGTAGAAGGCGGGCTTCCATTCGCGGTACGCCCATCCCGAGGTGCCGACGTGGAGGCTCACTCCCCCATGCTTCCATCCGCCGGGCCCGTCGGCCAGCGTGCGGCCCGGGATCCCGCCGATCCGACCGGTACCGTGGGGAGGTGACCAGCGGCCACGCCACCGGCGGGACGATCGGCGTCTCGGTGTCCGAGGGCGAGGCCGTGCCGGTCGCCGGCCTCGAGCCCGGGCCCGAGCCGGCGCCCCTGACGAGCGGCGGGCCGCCCCTGGCCGTGGCGATCGTGGTGGCGGCCGGAGCGGGTGTCCGGATGGGCGCCGAGCAGCCCAAGGCGCTGATGGAGGTGGCGGGCCGTCCGATGGTGGCGTGGAGCGTCGGCGCCCTCGCCGCGAGCGCCCGAGTCGGTGCCATCGTGGTGGTCGCCCCACCCGGCCACGTGGCGGAGACCGAGGGGGCGCTGGAGGGAGTGGGGCCGCGGATACGGGTGACGGCGGGGGGGGAGAGCCGTGCGGAGTCGGTCCGGGCCGGTCTCGCCGCGGCGCCGGGAGAGCCCGATCAGGTGCTCATCCACGACGCCGCGCGGCCCCTGCTGCGGCCCGAGCTGGTGGACGCCGTGCTGGACGGCCTCGACGGCGCCGAGGGCGCGGTGGCCGCGGCCCCGGTGGCCGACACCCTGAAGCGCGCGGGCGACTCGATGATGGTCGGCGGCACCGTCGATCGGGGCGACCTGTGGGCGGCTCAGACCCCGCAGGCGTTCTGGACGCGGTCCCTGCGACGCGCGGTGGATGCCGCCTTCGCGGCGGGGCTGCTGGCGCGGGCGACGGACTGCGCCACCCTCGTGGAGCAGGCGGGCGGGACGGTGCGGTTGGTGCCCTCGTTGGCGCCCAACCTGAAGGTGACCACGCCGGCCGACCTGGCCGTGGCCGAGGCGTTGTTAGGGTTCCCGCCGATCTCGGGCCCCTGATGCTGACCGACTACCACATGCACCTGCAGCCCGACGGCGCGTCGGAGCGCACCAAGGCGGCCCCGAGCTGGGACGCGGATGGCGGCCATCTGACCACGGGCTGGATCGGCCGCTACGTGGCGCGCGCCCGGTCGCGGGCGGTCTCGGAGATCGCGATCACCGAGCACGTGTACCGCTTCGCCCAGGCCCACGAGTGGAGCCCGGATCCCTGGTGGGGCGAGGAGTCGACCGAGGACGCCGACGCCTACTGCGCCGCCGTCCTCGCCGCGCGGGAGTCGGGCCTTCCGGTGCTGCTGGGCGTCGAGATGGACTGGCTCCCGGACCGGCGCGCGGAGATCGCCGCCTTCCTGGACCAGCGCCCCTTCGACATCGTGCTGGGATCGGTCCACTGGCTGGGTCCCATGTCGGTGGACAACCCCGCGGTCCCCGACTGGAACGGCCGTCCGCCCGCCGACGTCTGGACGGCCTATCTCGGCGAGCTGGTGGCCGCGGCGGAGTCGGGGCTCTTCGACGTCCTGGCCCACCCGGACCTTCCCAAGGTCTTCGGGGCCCGCATGCCCGGGGAGCTCGAGGACATCCTCGAGTCGGCCGTCGCCTCGATCGCGGCCACGGGGATCGCCATCGAATGCTCCTCGGCCGGGCTCCGCAAGCCGGTGGGCGAGCTCTACCCGGAGCCCCGTCTGCTGGAGCGCTTCCGGCGCGCCGGCGTGCCCGCCACGCTCTCGAGCGACGCCCACTCCCCCGAGGACGTCGCCCGCGACTACCCCACGGCCGTCGCCGCCCTGCGCGGCGCCGGCTACGAGACGATCACCCGCTTCTCGGGGCGGCGGGCCGAGCAGGTCCCGCTGCGATGGTCATGAGGATCGGCTGCGGCCTGGACGCGCACCGGTTTGGGCCCGGGCGTCCGCTGATGCTCGGCACGATCGCCGTCGACCACCCCGAGGGGCTGGTGGGGCACTCCGACGGGGACGCCGTCGCCCACGCGCTGTGCGACGCCCTCCTGTCGGCGGCCGGCCAACCCGACCTCGGCGCGCTCTTCCCCCCGGGGGACGACGAGTGGGCCGGCGCGTCGGGCGAGCGGCTCCTGTCGGTGGTGATGGAGAGGGTGGGCGAGGCGGGTCTGCGGGTGGTGAACGCGCACGCCGTGGTCGTGTGCGAGCAGCCGCGCCTGGCGCCGGTGCGGGAGGCGATGGAGGCGGCCCTCACGACCCTGCTCGGCGCTCCGGTGGGCGTGCACGCCACGACCACCGACGGGATGGGCTTCACCGGCCGGGGCGAGGGCGTCGCGTGCCAGGCCGTCGCCCTGCTGGAGACCGCGTGACCGAAAGTCTCAGGCTCCACTCGACGCTTACGAAGCGCAAGGAATCGGTCGCTCCAGGGCCCGGTGGCGCGCTGCGCGTCTACTTCTGCGGCCCCACCGTCTATGGCCGCGTCCACATCGGGAACGCCCGCCCGTTCGTGGTCTTCTCGGTATTGAAGCGCTCCCTGGAGCGCCGCGGCACGCGGGTGAGGCTCGTGTCGAACCTGACCGACGTGAACGACAAGATCTACGCCGCCGCCCTGGCGGAGGGGGTGCCGAGCGACGAGCTCGCGCGACGCTACTCGGAGGCCTACATCGCCGACACCGACCGGCTCGGGCTGGGTCGCCCGGACGCCGAGCCGCGCGTCACGGGGTCCATTCCCGAGATCATCGCCCTCATCGAGACGCTGGTTGAGAAGGGCCTCGCGTACCCGGCGGCCGGCGACGTCTACTACCGCGTCGAGCGCTTCCCCGGCTACGGCCGCCTCTCCGGGCGCAAGCTGGACGAGATGATCTCCCAGGAGCCCGGGGAGGGGAAGGAGTCGCCCCTCGACTTCGCCCTCTGGAAGGGGCGCAAGGACGATGAGGACACCTGGTGGCAGTCGCCCTGGGGCCCCGGCCGTCCGGGTTGGCACATCGAGTGCTCGGCGATGGCCGAGACGGCCCTCGGCCATGGCTTCGAGGTGCACGGAGGCGGGATCGACCTCGTCTTCCCGCACCACGAGAACGAGATCGCCCAGTCCGAGGGGGCTCGCGAGGGCCCGATGGCGGCCGTCTGGATGCACAACGAGATGCTCGAGCTGAGCGACGAGAAGATGAGCAAGAGCGTGGGCAACACGGCCCTTCTCGGCGATGTGCTCGACCGCTGGCCGGCGGAGGTGGTGATCGCCTTCTTCCTCACGAGCCACTACCGATCGCGGCTGCCGTTCACCGAGGCGCGCATGGCCGAGGCCGCCACCGTGGTCGATCGCCTCGCCAACGCCCTCCGGGCGATCGATCGCGCGAGGGCCTCGATCCCAGAGGCCGGCCACGACCCCGACCTCGCGCGCGCCGTGGTGGAGGGGCGCACCGACTTCGCCCGGGCGCTGGACGACGACTTCAACACGCCCGAGGCGTTCGCGGCGCTCGCTCAGATCGTGCGCGCGGTGAACCGGGCGACGGCGCCGGGCAGCCCGGCGGGCGCCTCCCAGCTCCGCGAGGCGCGCCACGAGCTGGTGGACCTGCTCGACATGCTGGGGCTCGCGGGCGTCGACCCCGGTCCGGCCGACGAGGTCCCAGAGGAGGCCACGGAGCTGCTGTCCCAGCGCGAGGA
>JAXIPH010000210.1:0-3096 GCA_045403035.1 Thermoleophilia bacterium
AGCGTGGCCGCGCGCGCGACCTCCACGAACCGCGCCTCCCAGCCCTCGCGCGAGGCGACCTCCACCGCGCTCAGGGCGCGCTCGAAGAGCAACCCGGTCGGCTCGCCGGAGGTGTCACGCGCGATCTCGCCGCCGGCCGGATCGGGCGTGGCGCGCGTGATGCCGGCGGCGGCCAGCGCCCGCGAGCTGGCGACCGCCTGGTGATGCGAGTAGTGCATGAGCAGCACCGGACGGTCCGGCACCGCGGCGTCGAGGTCGGCCCGCGTCGGATGCCGTCGTCCCGGCAGCCGCGTGTGGTCGTAGCCGACACCGCGCACCCACTCTCCGGCGGGCGTCTCCGCCGCGGCGCCAGCCAGCAGTCGCTGGAGGGCTTCGACGCTGTCGGCGGCGCGGCAGTCGGGCCAGAAGGTCTCCAGCGCGCCGATCGAGAAGTGGTTGTGCGGGTCGACGAAGCCGGGCACGACCGTGCGCCCCTCGAGGTCGATCAGCTCGTACTCGTCCTCGCGGAGCCAGAGGATCTCGTCGGTGCCGCCGACCTCGACGATGCGCCCGTCCTTCACCGCCAGCGCCTGGGCCACCGGCAGCGAGTCGTCCATGGTGAGGACGGTGGCGTTGACGAGGAGGTGGATCACCGGCGATCCGCGGCGAGCGCGGTCAGCGCTCGCCGCGATAGCGACGCGATGCGCGTCTGGCTCACGCGCGCCCCGAGCCCGCGGTAGAAGCGGAGGGCGCGGGTGTTACGGCTGCGCACGCCCCACTCCAGGCTGGGCAGCCCGAGCCGGATCGTCTCGCCCGCCACCGCGACGACGAGGGCACGCCCCACCCCGCGACTGCGCCAGGCCGGCTGCACGAACAGGTCGAGCATCCACATGTCGCGGGCGGCGATGTCGGTGTTGTAGCCCGCCACGAACGAGGCATAGCCGACGACGCGGTCGCCGACCTCGGCGACGAGCACACGGAACGCGCGGCGGCGTCCGAAGGCATCGCGCCGCACGATGGCGGTCGTGAACGTGCGCGGGCTGAGGCCTTCGTTGCGGTTGAGCGCGTTGGCCATCCGGGCGATGACGGGCGCATCGCCCGGACGGGCGCGCCTGATCCGAACGGTCGTTAGGCCTTGCTGCCCCAGAGTTCCTTCGCCAGCCAGTCCAGGCCGAGGGCCTTGAGCGTCTTCGCCAGCGGCTTGCCCGTCTTGCGGTCGTAGCCGACTTCCGCGTACCAGGTGTCGACCATCTTCTCCCACTGCGCCCCCACGGACTGACCCTTGGCGGGGCCGTCGTGCGGCGTGGAGCCGTACCGCTTGGACGGGTACTCGAGGTCCGGCGTCAGCCCGCAGCGCAGCGCGACCGCGCGATTGATCGCCGCGGTGCGGCGGCCCTGGCGCATCGCCTCCTCGACGGTGTAGCTCCATCCCGTCGCCGCCGACAGGGCGCGGCAGACGTTCTCCAGGCGCGTGCGCGTCGTGAAGATGCAGATGCCGAGCGAGTCCTCGAAGTTGCGGCGCCCGCGGCAACCGGCCACCAGCTTGGCGACCTCGACGCCGTCGAACGGATTGATGCGCGCGGGCTGCCCCAGCTCCGTCTGGTGGACGGGATTACCCGTCTCCATCGTGGCCGTGGAGGACGTGCAAGTGTCGAGCATCTCCTCCCAGCGCGCCCGATGGTCGTGGCCGCGCGGCGAGGCGCCCTTCATCGTGTACACGGCCGCCTCCAGCGCGGCCCCTCCGAGCTTCTCGGCGGCGCGCTTGACGCCCTCGGCGAGCAAGTCGCCGAAGCCCTCCCGCTTGCAGATCATCTGGATCAGCCGGTCGGCGCCGGCGACGTCGCCCCACTTGAGATCGAAGCCGAGCTGCTTCTTCGTGATCCAGCCCTTCTCGATCCCCTCCATCACCCAGCCGCACAGCCAGCCGAACTCGTTGACGTCCAGGCACGCGCGGTCGAGCTGCGAGTTGAGCCACGCCACCCCGTCGATGTCGGCGGTGACGCCGATGGTCCAGCCTGCCCCCGACCAGCCCTCGGTCTCGGGCTCGTGCACGATCTTGCCCTTGTGGACGCCCTGGCGGATCACCGACATGTGGCAGTGGTGCATGCCGCACGAGTTGCACTGGTGCCCGCGGTGATCGAAGCCCTCGCGCAGCTTGGGCGCCTCCCACTGGGTCAGGTTGGCGTCGGTGACGCTCGTCGTGTAGTTGCGGATGGGCAACGCGCCCATCTTGTTCAGGTTCACGACGCCCGGCAGCGTGCCGTACTCGTACAGCGAGCGCGCGGAGGGATCGGTCCGTAAATCGTGGGCGATCTCGTCGGCGGCTTGCACGAGCCCGAGCGGATCGGCGGCCCGCAACGCCTTCGTGCCCTTCACCATGGCGACGGCCTTCAGCTTCTTCTTGCCCATCACCGCGCCGACGCCGTTCTTGGACGCGACGTGGCCGTAATCGCCCTGGATGGCGGCGAAGCGCGCGCACGTCTCGCCGGCCGGCCCGATCGAGTACACCGAGAGCTGGTGACCGCGCAGCCCGAGGTCCTCGCTCAGCGCGTCCTGCGTCTGCCACGTGTCCTTGCCCAGGTAGGGCTTGGCGTCGCGCAGCTCGACCTGGTCGTCGTCGATGTAGAGGTAGACCCAGTCACGCGACTGGCCCTGGATGACGATGGCGTCGTACCCGCAATACTTGAGATTCGTGCCGAAGAAGCCGTTGGACTGCGTGGAGGTCGGGCCGTTGGTGCCGGCGCCGATGGTGACGACGGTGAGACCGCCCGTGCCCCACACCGGCAACCCGGCCAGCGGGCCGGTGCCCAGCACCAGCCGGTTGTCCGGATGGTCCCACGACACGTTGCCCTTGCCTCGACGCGTCTCGTTGTAGAGGATGCGCGAGCCGAGACCGATGCCGCCCAGCTGGTCGCGCATCTCCTCGGGGCCCCACGGCTCGGCCCAGCACTTGCGCTTGGACAGGTCCACGCGCAGGAGTTGGCCGGCGAAGCCGCCGGGCACGACGGGTTGGGTCTTCGCGGACTTCTTGGGAGCGCTCAGGGTCGCAGGGCTCATACGGCCACCGGGGAGTCACCGGGCGCCTTCGACGGGCGCCCCAGGACGGTTTCGGGAAGC
>JAXIPH010000011.1:0-4214 GCA_045403035.1 Thermoleophilia bacterium
TACGGGCGGATCGAGTTCCGGAGTGCCCGCGGCACGATCACCATGCGGGTGGAGCGTCTCGAGCTCGCGGGGGAGGGTCTCCTGCGCGCCCAGGTCGAGGAGCTGGGGCGCCGTCTCGAGGCCGAGGGCCTGCTCGACCCCGGCCGCAAGCGGCCGATCCCGCTCCTGCCGCGGAGGGTGGGCCTGGTGACGAGCCCGGACGGCGCCGCGCGCGACGACTTCCTCACCAACGCCCTCGCCCGTTTCCCGCGCGCCGACGTGCTGGTGGTGGGCGTGCCCGTGCAGGGCGAGGCGGCGCCCGCGTCGATCGTCCGGGCCCTGGCCCACCTCGACGCCCGCGAGGATGTCGACGTGATCGTGGTCGCGCGCGGGGGCGGGTCCCTCGAGGATCTGATGGCCTTCAACAGCGAGGCGGTCTGCCGGGCGGTGGCGTCGGCCACGACGCCGGTGGTCTCGGCCGTGGGCCACGAGCGCGACGTGACGCTGTGCGACCAGGTGGCCGACCTGCGGGTCTCCACCCCGAGCGCCGCCGCGGCGGCCGTGCTGCCGAGCCTCGAGGCGCTGGAGGTGCGCCTGACGGACCACGCCGCGGCGCTGCGGCGGGGGCTGGGGCGTGAGCGGGCCCGGGCGGCCGAGGCGCTCGGGCGCCGGACGGCCGATCTTGCGCGCGCCCTGCGGGGCCGCGGGAGCCTGGCCCGCGACCGCGTCGACCGGCTGGCGCCGCGGCTGGGTCCCGCTCTGGGGCGGGTGGCCGCGCGGGCCGCCGGCGACGTCGACGGGGCGGGCACCGGCCTTCGCCGGGCCGCGGCCTCGCGCGCCCAGGTGGCGGCCGGGCGCGTGGAGCGCGCCGAGGCCCTCCTGGCCCTCCTTTCGCCCCGGCGGACCGTGGCGCGCGGGTATGCGATCGTGCGCGCGGGCGACGACGGGCGGGTGATCGCGTCGGTCGCCGGCGTGGCGCCGGGGGATGCCCTGTCCATCGAGATGCGCGACGGGCACCTGGACGCGAGGGCCGAGGCGTGAGCGGCACCGAGCCCGTCGAGCCCCCGCCCACCTTCGAGGAGGCCCTTCGGCGCCTGGACGAGGTCGTGGCGCGCCTGGAGGGGGGAGAGGTCGGCCTCGAGGAGGCCGTCGCGCTCTTCGAGCAGGGCCAGGCCTATCTCGCCGCCTGCCGCGAGCGGCTGGCGGCCGCTCAGAAGCGGATCGAGGAGCTCACGGCCGACGAGCTGGGGCCGGCGCCCGGGGAGGGAGCCGCGAAGGAGCCCGACCCGCCGTTCTGACCGGAGGCGCGGGCCTCCCAGCGCTCGAGGCGCTTCAGATCACGTTCGATGCGGCTCAGCGGCACCTGACAGCCCGCGCTCGCCACGTTGGCGTAGGAGAGCAGGCGGTCCTCGTCGGCCCGCAGGGTCATCCACTTCGCGAGCACATCGTCGCCCTCGGGCAGGAGCGGCGTGTCCCCGCCCAGGCGGTCCGGGAACTGGACGCAGTACTCGCGCACCGGCGCCATCGAGCGGGGCAGCAGCGCCACCACGGGCAGGTGCGGGTAGATCAGATAGCGGTATCGCGGTGGACCGCCCCGGCCCGGCGCGCCCCGCGACGCGCGGCGCCCGGTGACGCAGATGAAGCCCAGCTCGCGGTACATCCGCCATTCCTCGGGGTTCACGACCGACCGCAGGAGCTCGAGGGACCGGCGCTCGGCCTCCGCCGGGGCGACCGGCGGCTCGGTGATCCAGGAGGGCGCCGGGGGGCGCCCCGGCCGCCGCACCCGGCCGCCGCCCACGGGGCGGCGCATGACCGCCGCCAGCGCCGCCAGGGTCACCATCAGCAGGACGACCCCGACGCCTCCCATCGGCGAGGCCGGCGCCCCGCCGGCGGCGCGCGGCCAGAACAGGACCCGCTCGGCGCCGGCCGGGATCTCCTCGAAGCTCGTCACCAGCAGCGCCTCGCGCCGCCCGGTGCGCTCGTCGGACACGGGCACCGCGGCCCACATGCCCTCGTCGAGCTGTCGCCGGAACTCCGCCACGAGCGCCTCGCGCTGGGCCTCGAGGCGGGGGTCCCCTTCGGCGATCAGCGTCTCGCCGTACCCCGGCATCATGCGAAGCAGCCGCATCCCCCGCCGTTATACCGACCGCCCCCCGGGCGGCGCAAACCAGGGTGTGCGGACCTGCTGCTAGCGTCCACCCACGTGAGTCAGGACAGGCTGGTCATCCGGGGCGGCCGCGCCCTCTCCGGCACGATCGTTCCGAGCGGCAACAAGAACGCGGCCCTCCCCATCCTGGCCGCCTGCTTGCTGACCGACGAGGAGGTCGTGCTCGAGAACGTGCCCGACATCCTCGACGTGCACGTCATGCTCGCGCTCCTCGACGACCTCGGGGTGAGCGTGCGCGACGAGGGCCCGAACTCGCTCGCGCTGCGCGCCGACCGGGTGCGCACCACCCAGCTCGACCCGGACCTCTGCCGCCGCCTGCGGGCGTCGCTGCTGCTGGCCGGGCCGCTGCTCGCGCGCTGCGGCGAGGTGGAGCTGCCCCTCGCCGGGGGCGACTTCATCGGCCGGCGGCGCGTGGACACGCACCTGCTGGCCTTCCGCGGGCTCGGCGCCACCTGCGTCGTCGACCGCAGCTACCGGCTGAGCCACTCCGGCCTGCGCGGAGCCGAGATCTTCCTGGACGAGGCCTCGGTCACCGCGACCGAGAACGCCCTCATGGCCGCGGTCACGTCCCCGGGGCGAACGGTCGTGTGGAACGCCGCCGGCGAGCCGCACGTGCAGGACCTGGCGCGGTTCCTCGTGGCTCTGGGGGCGCGGATCGAGGGCATCGGGACCAACCGGCTGATCGTGGACGGCGTGGACCGGCTGCGCGGCGGCCGTTTCCGGATCGGGCCGGACCACATCGAGATCGCCTCGTTCATCGGTCTGGGCGCGATCACCGGCTCGGATCTCACGATCGTGGACGTCCGCGCCGAGGACCTGCGCATGATCAACCTGACGTTCGCGCGCCTGGGCATCCGGGTGGAGATGGACGGCGACTCGCTGCACGTCCCGGCCGACCAGGACCTGCGGGTCGTGGCCGACGAGGGCGATGCCATCCCGAAGGTCGACGACGGCATCTGGCCGGCGTTCCCCGCCGACCTCACGAGCATCGCTACGGCCGTGGCCACCCAGACGCACGGCACAGTGATGATCTTCGAGAAGATGTTCGAGAACCGGCTCTTCTTCGTGGACAAGCTGGTGTCGATGGGCGCCCGGATCGTGCTCTGCGACCCCCACCGGGCCGTGGTGAGCGGGCCGTCCCAGCTCTTCGGGGAGCGCCTGGAGAGCCCCGACATCCGCGCCGGCATGGCGATGCTCATCGCCAGCCTGGCCGCGCGCGGGGTGAGCACGATCGGCAACGTGGGGCAGATCGACCGCGGCTACGAGCGCATCGACGAGCGGCTGCAGGACGTGGGCGCCGACATCGAGCGCGTCCGTGAGTAGCGCCCCGCCCCCGGCCGCCCTCCCCGCCGGCGGCAAGGACGTGCTCGCGGTGGAGGCCCAGGAGCTGCGGGCCATCGAGGCGGCCGTGCGCGGCCGCTTCGGGGCGTTCGGCTACCGCGAGGTGATGACCCCGGTGCTGGAGTTCGCCGAGGTCATCGACCGCGCCCAGGAGGGCGGGCTGCGCGAGGCCTTCCGGCTCTTCGACGACTCCGGCCGGGTCCTGGTGCTGCGGCCGGACCTGACGATCCCGGTCGCGCGCCTGGTGGCCACCCGGATGGCCGACCACCCGGGCCCGGTGCGCGTCTCCTACCTGGCACGGGCCTTCCGGCCGCCGCCGACGGGCCGCCCGCGTCCGTCCGAGGAGCGGCAGGCCGGCATCGAGCTGGTGGGCGCCGACGGCCCGGGAGCCGACGCGGAGGCGCTGGCGCTGCTGGTGGAGAGCCTTCGCGCCGCCGGGCTCGGCGGCTTCCGCGTGGGGGTGGGAGACGTGTCCCTCACGTCCGCCGTGCTGGACGGCGTGGGCATCGACGCCCGTGCGCGCGCCGCGCTGAGCGCGGCGCTCGCGTCGCGCAACTTCGTCGAGTGGCGGCGGCTCGCGCGCGCGGCCGTCTCCGCGGGCCCGGCGAGCGCGCTGGTGCTGGAGCTGCCGGGCCTGCGCGGGCGGGCCGAGCTGCTGGAGCGGATCGCCTCGACGGTCCCGGGGGCGGCCGACGCGTGCGGGCGGTTGAGGGAGCTGCTCGTGCTC
>JAXIPH010000002.1:0-6008 GCA_045403035.1 Thermoleophilia bacterium
CGATGGCCGCCGCGATCGAGGCCGAGGGCACACTCGAGGCGGCCCAGCGGGGGGTGCTCGAGGGCACCGGGACCGCCGACGACCTGCGGGAGGCCGAACAGCACGAGGCGGCGGCGGTCGCGGCGCTCAGCCCCGATCCCGCCATCCGCGCCGCCCTGCGGCTGGCGGCCCGCTCGCCCGAGGCGCGCGACGATCTCCGGCGGGGTCGCATCTCACAGGATCCGGTCGCCGACCCCGAGGCGGGGCTGTTCGGGATGGGCCCGGTCTCGCTCCCGTCCCCGCCGGCGCGGACCCCTCGCCCGGCACCCGCGTCGCCAGCACCGCCCGCGGAGGATGAGCTCGCCGCGGCTCGGGCGAAGCGGGAGCGCGCATCGACCCGCCAGGCAGCCGAGGCGGCGGCCCGTGCCGCGGCGCGGGCGGAACGCGCCGCTCGGGAGGACCTCACCCGGGCGCGCCGGCGCGCGACGCACGCCGGCACCGAGGCGCGCCGCGTCGCGACGGCACTCGAGAGGCTGACGCGTGAGCTGGCCGCGGCCCAGGTGCAGCTGTCGGCCGCGGAGGACGAGGCTCGCGCGGCGGCGGCCGCCGAAGCCGAGGCCGAGGCCGCCGCGCAGGAGGCGGCGGCGCTGCGCGAGGCCGCCGACCGGGCGGCGGCCCAGGGCGACGAGGGCGGTCCGTCGGCGTGACTGCCGTGCCACCGGGAATCGTCCCCGGTTACCCTGCCCCTGGTGGTGCGGCGCGGAGGAGGAGGCCGTGAGTCGTGGGACGGGGGCCACGATCGTGACCGGCGGGACCGGCGGTCTCGGCGTCGGCGTCGTGCGAGCCCTGATCGAGGCCGACCACGACGTGGTGGTGACGTGGATCGTCGAGAGGGAGCTCGAGCGCTTCCCGGCGGAGTTGCGCGACCGCTGCCGCCTGGAGCGCGTGGACGGCCTATCCGGCGACGAGCTGGGGGAGCTGATCGACCGGTGCCGTCCGGGCCGCATCAGGGCGCACGTCCACCAGGTGGGGGGCTACCTGGACGGCGCGCCGATCGCCGACATGGACATGGCCGACTGGGATCGGCAGTTCCAGCTCAACCTGCGCTCGGCCGCACTCGCGTTGAGGGCGGTCCTGCCCTCGATGGTCGAGCGCGGCCAGGGGCGGGCGGTCGCCGTCTCCAGCCGGGCCGCGCACCGGCCCTTCGCGGGAGCCGCCGCCTACGCCGCCTCGAAGGCCGGGGTGATCGCTCTCGTGGAGGCGGCCTCCGAGGAGGTCAAGCGCTCGGGCGTGTGCGTGAACTGCGTGCTGCCCAGCGTCATCGACACGCCCGCGAACCGGGCGGCCCAACCGGACGCCGATCCGTCGCGATGGGTACGGCCGGAGGAGATCGGCGCGGTGATCGCGTTCCTGTGCTCACGGGAGGCCAGCGCCGTGACGGGCGCGGCGATCCCGGTGTACGGCCGGGCGTAGCCGCATGAGATCGGCGCAGGTGGTGCGGGACCGTGGGATGCGGCGATGATCGCTCGATGCTGGTGCTGAGCCGAACAGAGGTCGAGGGCCTCTTGGATCTCGGGGAGTTGATCGAGGCGCTCTCCGCCGCGATGGAGGATCTCAGCGCAGGGCGCGCATCCGTGCCGAGCCGCGTCGCCGCGGTGGTGGATGATCAGGACGCCTTCCTCGCGTCCATGGTCTCGTACAGCCCGGCGGCGAACGCCCTCGCCGCCAAGCTGGTGTCGGTCTTTCCGAACAACGCCGGCGGCCGGCTTCCCACTCACCAGGCGGTGATCTGCGTGTTCGATCCCATGAGCGGTGAGCCGGTGGCGCTCATGGACGGCACCTACATCACCGCGATGCGCACCGCCGCCGGCTCCGCGCTCGCCACCCGTCTCCTCGCCCGGCCGGACGCGGCCCTGATGGCGGTGCTCGGAACGGGCGTGCAGGCCCGGGCTCACGCCCGCCTGATCCCACGGGTGCGCCGCCTGCGCGAGGTGCGCGTGGCCGGCCGCAATCCGGCGTCGGCCCGCGCGCTGGCGCAGGAGCTGTCGGGCGAGCTCGAGGCGCCCGTTCTGGCCGTGGGCACCTATGCCGAGGCGCTGCGGGGCGCGGACATCGTGTGTGCCACCACGCACTCCACCGACCCGGTGGTCCGGCGCGACTGGCTGACCCCCGGAGTCCACGTCAACTCGGTCGGCTACAACCCGGCGAGCCGCGAGCTCGACGACGCGACCGTGGCGGATGCCTTCGTCGTCGTGGAGTCCCGCGCGGCGGCGCTCGCGCCGTTCCCGTCGGGCCCCAACGACCTCACCCAGCCGCTTCTCGCCGGCGTGATCGGCGCGGAGCACGTCCGCGCGGAGGTCGGGGAGCTCGTCGCCGGGACTCGTGAGGGCCGCACGTCAGCGGAGCAGATCACCCTCTACAAGTCCGTCGGCGTCGGGGTTCAGGACGCAGCCGCCGCGGGGCTGGTGCTCGCGGCGGCCAAGCAGCGCGGAGTCGGTCGGGTGATCCGGCTCTCGACGAGCTGATCCGGCGGACTCGCCGGTCGGGACCCGCCACCGGCTGTCAACGTCCCGTCGCGCGGCCGACGTGCCCATCCCGGATCAGGCGCACCCCCCCGATCCGCTCGAAGCCCAGGCGCTCGAGGATGGGCGCCGACGCCGGGCCCACGGCGGACGTCAGCCGGGGGGCGTCCCGCGCGACGGCGTCGTGCCAGCGCGCGTGGACGAGGGCGGTGTAGACGCCCCGTCCCCGCGCGGACGGCAGCGTCGAGCCGCCCATCAGGATCCCCGCCCACGCCGCGAAGACGGCCCGTGCGAAGCCCACCGGCTCGCCGTCGAGGAGCGCGAGGTAGTGCTCGATGCGGGGATCGCCGGCCAGCGCCTCCCACTCGGCCGGGGCCCTCGCGCGCCGCCGCCGCCGTGCCTCGGGGTCGAGCCCCCACGCCTCCCAGTCGATCTCGAGGGCGCGGAGGAACCCGTCCCGGTCGGTGACCCGCCGCACCTCGACCTCCGCCGCCCCGCCCGCCGGCTCGGCGATGATGGCGACCGTCGTCAGCGCGGGCTCGTCGGGATCGGCCGTCAGGCCCAGGGCGGTCAGGCGGTCCGCCAGCCCGGCGGGCGTCGAGAGCTCCCCGGTCCACCAGACCATCCGCCCGAGACCGCGCTCGCGGGCGAGCCGCCGGGTCTCCTCCAGCGCCCGGGGGACCTCGTCGTCGCCGAGGCGGATGCGCTCCACCGTGCCGGATCCCCGGCGCACGACCACCTGGTACCCCTGGCCGGCCACGACCTCGGCGTCCGGGCCGGGGGGAGTCCAGATGCCGGGCTCCTCCGCCAACTCGAGCAGCCGCGTCTTCATCCGGCAACCCTCTCAGAGCCGACGGCCCTCCGAGGTCCGCCGTGCCGCGGCGTGGGTGCGCGTGGTGGTGGTGGCCGTGAACGCCACGTAGTCGACGCGGATCACGTGGCCGCGGCGGACGGTGTCGAGCGCGCAGCGCAGCGAGCGCGCGCTGCGGGTGCAGGCGAAGGGGCCGAACCCGCGCAGGGCGCGCGGCGCGGCCGGTGCCTGGGCGCGAGTCGCCGTGACCGCGCCGACGGCGGATCCGTCGGCGTTCAACCGCAGGCTCGACACCGTCGGGTCGTCTCCGGTCGCGCCCGGCATGAGCGCCAGCAGCAACGCCACGATCGCGGCCGCGCTCACTTCGCCACCTCGGGGTCCGGCGAGGCGACGAGCGCGGAGCCGTCGGAGAACGGCGTCACCCACACGATCGCGGGGTGCCGGGAGCCCCGGAAGCTGCACCGGATCGTGTACTCGCGACTCGCCGCGCCGTCCTTGCCGAAATCAGGGTTGGGCCGGCAGACGGGCTGGTACCAGTCGGCCCTCCGGTCGTGGGAGCCGTGGGAGCCGGCGGCCGCGGCGGCGACGCCGCCACCGGCGGCCAGGGTCGCGAGCGCCAGGGTGAGGGCGGTGCGGGAGAGGCTGGTCATCGGAGCGATCCTTCCGAGTCGGCACGGTGCTCGGTCTGTGCACGCCCGACTCTGCTCCCGCCCTGTCACGGGGGAGACACGGGCCACTCACCGGTCCCGGAATCCGGGCCGTGGCCCACCGAATGCTCACCTCCTGGAGGGCGCGCCGGCCGCTCAGACCGCCCGGCGCAGCGCGGCGCGAGCCTCCTCGGCGAGGGTCGCCACGATCTCGCCCGCCGGGGCGGCTCGGGCCAGCCGGTGCGCCTGTCCCGCCCAGAGGTTGAAGCCGCCGGGGTCGCCCGCCGCGCGCGCCGCCGCGCGCAGGGGCGCGGTGGCGTGATGGATCTCCGGGTAGGCGGAGACGGCGTCCGGGCTGTGCTCCACGAGGAACCGGTTGCGAAGACCCCGGGCCTGGCGGCCGGTGAAGGCCCGGGTCAGGGCGGTGGGGGTGTCGTCGACGAGGGCCGCGCGGTGCGCGGGGTGGGTGCCGGCCTCGGAGGCCAGCATGAACGCGGTGCCCAGCTGCGCCGCCGACGCGCCGGCCACCAGCACCGCGGCGACCGCCGCTCCGTCGGCGATCCCTCCGGTCGCGACGAGCGGCAGGTCCACCTCGCCGGCCACGAGCCGCAGAAGCGCCAGCAGCCCGAACCCCTCGGCGTCGTCGCGGTCGGACCATCCGCCCCGGTGGCCGCCGGCCTCCACGCCCTGCACCACGAGCGCGTCGGCGCCGGCCTCGCTCGCGCGACGCGCCTCGGTCGGGTCGGTCACCGTCACCCACACCTCCGACCCGCCGTCGCGGAGGGCGGCGATGACCTCGGCAGCGGGGCAGCCGAAGGTGAACGAGACCACGGGGACGCGCTCCTGCCGCGCCACCGCGAGCTTGCCCTCCCAGTCGTCGTCGTCGCTCCGCGGCACGCCGACCTCGACCCCGTAGCGTCGCGCCTCCGTCTGCAGGCGCTCGAGGTAGGCGGCCAGCGCGCCGGCGTCGACGGCCGCGACGGTGGGCACGAAGACGTTGACGCCGAAGGGGCCGTCGGTCAGCCCGCGCAGCTCCCGGATCGCGTCCCGAGTCGCGTCGGCGGTGCGGTAGCCGGAGGCGAGGAACCCCAGGCCGCCGGCGTCGCTGACCGCGGCCGCCAGCGCCGCCGTGGACGGCCCTCCCCCGAGCGGGGCCAGGACGATCGGGTGACGCAGGCGCTCGAGCACGGCCATTCCCGCCCGAGGCTAGCTGTTCCCCCGGCGTCCGGATCACTTGTGTCACGCAAGTGACCGCCGTAGGGTCCCGCCCGACACGTCGTCACACCGCACCAGGGAGCTGCCCCGATGGACGCACTGGACGCCATCCGCCAACGACGCAGCGTGCGCCGGTACACCGATCGGCCGGTGTCCGACGAGGACGTCGCGCGCGTCCTGCGCCTCGCGCTCCTGGCGCCCACGGGACACAACGCCCAGGCGTGGAGCTTCGTCGTGGTGCGCGAGCCCGGCCGGCGCGCGAAGCTGGCCGAGCTGGTGCTGCGCGGCGCGGCTGACTACTTCGCGGCGAACCGGCCGATCAAGGAGCGCACGCCCGAGGAGCACGCCGAGTGGGCTGCGGGCTACGCCGACCAGGCGCTCGGCACCTACCGCAGCGTCCCGGTGTGGATCGCCGCGCTCGCGGTGCCGCGCTTCCACTTCCCCGACGAGCCGATGAAGGAGCGCATCGAGCGCTTCGGCGACGACACCTCGGTGTCGTTCGCGCTCGAGAACCTCTTCGTTGCCGCCCGCGCCCTCGAGCTGGGCACCACGCCCACGATCTTCCACTGGTTCTACGAGGACGAGTTCCGCGAGCTGCTGGAGCTGCCGCCGGAGGTGGGCGTCCACTACCTGACCCCGCTCGGCTACCCGGAGGAGTTCCCCGTCGGCCTGCGGCCCGAGGTTGCCAAGGCCCGCCGTCCGTGGCGGACCCTCGTGCACGACGAGACCTGGGGCAACCCCCGGCAGGCGGAGGCGCCGGCGGCCTGAGGCTCACCTCGGCCGCCCGCGGCCGTCGCCGGGCATCAGCCAGGCCGCGAGGCCCGGGTCGCGGCC
>JAXIPH010000246.1:0-5193 GCA_045403035.1 Thermoleophilia bacterium
CGGGGCCGGCGCGGGCTCGGCAGCCGGCTCGGGCTCCGGCTCGGGCGTGGGGGCGGCCGCGGCCGGCGCGGGCGCCTCGGCGGGGGCCGGGGCCACCGCGCCGTTGGCCGTGGGCGCCTCCGCGACCGGGGCCGGCTCGGCGGCCGGCGCCTTCGCCGCCGGTGCGGCGGGCTTCTCCTCCGGTGCGGCCGGCTTCTCCGCGGCCGGCTTCTCCGCGGCCTTCTGGATCGGCCGGGCGGCCGCGGGCTTCGCCGCGGCCGGGGCGGGGGCCGTCTCCTCCTCCGCGGGCTCGGCGGCGGGGGCCTTGGCCGCCTTCGGCTTCGGAGCGGGCTTCGCCCTCGGCGCGGGGGGCGCGGGCGGCGGCTCGGGCTTGGGGTATCGGTTCGGGTTGAGGACGTGGAGGGCCTCGGCCACGTCGACCGTCGACGACGCGGTCTTCACCTCGACGCCCGCGCGCTGCAGGCGCTGAAGCACGAGCGAGCTCGGAAGCCCCTCGTCCTTCGCGATCTCATAGATGCGCTTCTTTTCCATCGCTACCCCCATCAGCTCCTCAGACCCCCACCGCTCCGAGCTCCGGATCGATCCTCAGCTCGCCGTGCACTCTCGCCCCCCGCTGGAACGCCCTCCGGGCAACCGCCCGATCGAAGCATCCCGTCGTTCGGCACACGTACAGACCTCGCCCGGGCAACCGGGATCCATCGTCCCTCATCAGCGCGTGCCCGGCCTCAGCCGGCACCGCCACGAAGCGGGCCAGGTCGGCCTTGACGCGACGAGCCCCGCACGCCAGGCATCGGCGCTCGGGCACGTGTCGCGCGCGCGTCGTCTCGTCTCTCCTATCGGTTGGCGCTCTCCTCGCCGCCGTCGCCCGCCGCCACACCGGCGGGGGCGAGCTCCGAGACGCGCTCCCATCCCTTCGGAGAACTCGCCTCCACCACCTCCTCGGCGGTCAGCGACCGGCCGAGGCGCGCCTCCAACTCCACGAACCGGGAGTGCGCGGGGAGGGCACAGTAGCGCGTGCCCGGCACCGCGGCGTTCGGGCAGCGCTTCCCCGTGCGCAGCATGGCCGCGCAACGGGACACCCCGGACTCGGTCTCGTCGCCGAACTCGTCGTCGGCCTCCTCGCGGGCGAAGGTCGACTCGCTCTTGATGTCGATCCGCCACCCGGTGAGGCGCGCCGCCAGACGGGCGTTCATGCCCTCGCGGCCGATGGCCAGCGAGAGCTGGTCGTCGGGCACGATGACCGTCGCCTGCCGGGCCTCGTCCTCCACCAGCACCTCGCGGACGCGGGCCGGCGAGAGCGCCTTGGCCACGTAGCGGGCCGGCTCCTCGTTGAACGGGATGATGTCGATCTTCTCGCCGCGCAGCTCACTCACGACCATGCGCACCCGCGAGCCGCGGGGGCCCACGCAGGCGCCCACCGGGTCGACGCCCTGGACGTTCGAGATGACGGCGATCTTGGAGCGCCAGCCCGGCTCGCGCGCCACGCCGCGGATCTCCACCAGCCCGTCGGCCATCTCCGGCACCTCGAGCTTGAACAGCTCGCGCACGAGCTGGTCGGAGCGCCGGCTCACGATGACCTGCGGGCCCTTGGTGGAGCTGCGGACCTCGGTGATGACCGCCTTGATCCGCGCCCCATGGTCGTAGCGCTCGTTGTGCACCTGCTCGCTCTCGGGCAGGAGCGCCTCCACGCGGCCGAGATCGACCAGCGTGTAGCGGGAGTCGGACTGCTGGATGATCCCGGTCACGACGTCGCCCACGCGGTCGACGTACTCCTCGTACATCATCTCGCGCTCGGCCTCGCGGATCCGCTGCAGGATCACCTGCTTGGCGGTCTGCGCGGCGATGCGCCCGAAGTTGTCCGGGGTGACGTCGATCGCCTGGATCTCGCTCTCGTCGTAGGCGGCCCAGTCGACCTCCGGCGGGGGCGGCTCGTAGTCCTCGGCGTCGACGCCCTCGGGGATGACCTGCTCCTCCTGCGGAAGCGTGCGCAGCTCCTCGCCCTCGGGCAGCACCAGCTGGAAGACGCGCATCTCGCCGGTCTCGCGGTCGATCTCGACCCGCGCGAACTCGGCGGCGTCGGGCGTCTTCTTGTAGGCGGCGAGCAGGGCGTCCTCGAGCGCCACGAGCAGGGTCTCGGAATCGATCCCCTTCTCGCGCTCGATCTGCTTGATCGCCTCGATGATCTCTCGGTTCACCTCGTGCTCCCCCTGACGTGCTGAACGACGTCGACCGGGCTGGACCCGACCGCGCCGACGAGTGCCCGGGCGGTCATCCCGCCACCCCCGAGCCCTCCAGGGCATTCGCTGCGCGCACCTCGGAGAACGGGATCTCCATCAGCGTCTGCCCGTCGGACAACCGGAGCACCCGGTCGTCCGCCTCCACCAGAGTACCGCGATGAGAGCGCCCCCCGTGAGCGCCCCCCACCTTGATCTGCACCCGCCGGCCCACCGCGCGCCGGAAATGCTCCAGCGTGCGCAGCGGCGGCTCGGGGCCCGGGGACCACACCTCGACGCCGTACTGGTCCAGAAGGCCGTCGGCCTCCAGGGCGTGCGTCACGTCGGCGCAGACGCCGTGGTCGACCCCGTCGGGATGGTCCACGGTCACCCGGAGCTTCTCGGGCCCCGCCTCGCTCACCTCGAGCAGGTCGACCGCCGGAAGGTCACGCGCCAGCACCGCCTCCACGCGGCGCACGATCGAGTCAGGGGCGTTCATGGGTGACCTCCTCCCGGGCGACGCCCGCGCCCACAAAAAAGGTGGGTTCGTCACCCACCTCCGTCGCCCCCTCGTCCTTAGTCCGCGGAGGCGAGACGATAGCAGGCCGCCCCGGGCCCGTCCTCCCCGATACGGGCCCGGCGGGAGCCCTCAGGCGGCCACCGTGAGGCGCGCCGCCGCCCGGCGCACCCGGTAGCCGTGCCGGGCGTTGCCCCACCCGCGGCGGCCCCACACGTCGGCGCGCTCGATCCTGCCCGCGCCCTCGAGTCCCGCCAGCGCCTCGCGCACCGAGGACGCCGCCGGCCCTCCGTCCTCCCGGCCGAACGCCAGCCGAATCCGCACGTCGTCGACGCTCCAGAGCCGGTCCGGCGCGCTCGCCAGCACCGCCTCCACGACACTCCCGAGGTCCTCGACCGACCACCGTGCCCGCGCACGGGCCCTCGCGAACTCGTTCGTCGTCCTCATGCCCGCACCGCCCTCTCGAAAGCGCTCATCTGCGGGCTATTCTAGCACAATGGCGAACGCATGTTCGTACTCTTGACCCAGGCGCCGCTCGAGCCACGTCAGCCCGACGGGCGGGGCTCCCGCACGTCCACGAGGTCCTCGATGATGCGGAAGTCCTGGGTGTTGCGGGTGATCAGCGGCACGTGATGCACGTTCGCCGTGGCGGCGATCGCCAGATCGACGGCCCGTCGTCGGGGCCGCCCGCCGCGGCTTGCCACGGCGGCGGCCAGCCTCCCCCACTCTCGGGAGACCTCGGCGCCGATCGGGATGGGATCGAAGGTCGCCTCGATCACGCCGAGGCGACGTACGCGTCGAGCGCGCTCATCCTCGGTGGTCGCGACGAGGACCCCGAAGTGCAACTCGGCCAGCGAGGCGGCGCTGATGGCTCCCTCGATCTCGCCCGGACCCTCGTGCCCGACGAGCACCGAGGTGTCCAGGAGCGCTCTCATGAGAAGGGGTCGTCCAACTCCGCCGGAAAGGCCGGCAGGTCGTCGGCGAGGGTCTGCGGTGGCGGCGTCGCCCAGACCCGCTGAAGCGCAGGCCCACCGACCCATTGTCGCGGCGTGGCCGGGCCGAGCCGCGCCACCGGTCGGCCGGAGACGGTCACGGTGAACTCCTCCCCCGCCTCTGCGCGCCGCAGCACCTCGCCCACGTTGTTGCGCAGCTCCTTCTGGGGAATGATCGCCATGCCATCAAGGTAGCAGTTCTGCTACCAAGCCGACAGCGGGGGCCCAGCGCCACGTCGGGCCGTCGGTTTCGCCCTCCCCAAGGGCACGCCCGCGCAGGACTCCGGGGGGCGCCGTCCAAGGGTGGGGAATGCGCCCAGGAGCCACCCGAGGAGGACGATCGTGAGCACCACCCGCACCCGCCCACCCGATCTCGAGGATCTGGACTGGGACGAGCCACCCTCCCGCCGGCCGCCCCCCCGCCGGCCCCGTGGCGGCGGCGCGGCCCGCAAGGTGGGCCTGCCGGTGGTGGGCGGCGCGCTCGTCATCGGCCTGCTGGTGGGCTTCCTGGCCAACTCGGGCAGCGGGGGCACCACCACCATCACCGAGACCCGCACCGTCACCGCCCCCGCCGCGGCGTCGGCTCCCGCCGCCAGCGGCGCGGCGTCGCGGGCCGACATCGCGCTGGCCGTCCTGAACGGCTCCGACGAGGCGGGCCTGGCCGGGCGCACCGCCGATCAGGCGCGGGCCCTGGGCTACGAGCTCGTCACCGACGGCAACGCCCCCACGGCGGCGTCGGCCGACGGCGTGGTCTTCCGCGAGGGCGCCGCCGCGAAGGCGCGCCAGGTCGCGGCCGACCTCGACCTGCCCGCCCCGACGAGGCTGGCGCTCGACGACCCGCTCGCCGCCGTGGAACCCGGCGCCGACGTGATCGTGGTGCTCGGTCCCACGGGCGCCTCGGCCGGCGCCGCCGACGCGGCGGTCGCGCCCGACGCGAGTACCGACACCGGCACCGGCGACGCGGCGACGGACGCGACCGGGGCGGACACGTCGGCCACCGAGTGACCCATCCCGGTCCCGGCGTCCTGGTGGAGTTCCCCGCGGACGACCCCGAGCGGGCGCGGCGCTTCTGGGAGGGCGTGCTCGACGTGTCGCTGCGGGCCCGGCGGGAGGGCGAGGGCGAGGGCTGGCAGACGGACGAGGCCGCGCTCGGGCTCCACGCGCGAGCGGCCGGCCCCGGCGACCGGGTCTCCCTGCCCTACTTCTCGGTGGCCGACCTTCCCGCAGCGCTCGAGAGGGTGGTGGAGCTGGGCGGGGCGGTCATCCACCCGGGAGAGCGCTGGGCGATCTGCCGGGACTCCGAGGGCAGCCCCTTCGGCCTCGGCCCCTCAGCCGGCGTCGGTTGAGAACGGCAATGGACCCACGGGCGCCTGGGGCGCCGCCGCGGCGAGACCCCCCAGGAGGCGATCCGACGCCGGCGTTTAGGTCGCAGGGCACTCAGCCGCCCAGGAGCCGCTCGATCGCATCGAGG
>JAXIPH010000036.1:0-3355 GCA_045403035.1 Thermoleophilia bacterium
TCCAGCACGATGGCGCCGGCCATGAGCTGGCCGAGCTGCAGGCCGGCCACGGTGACGATCGGGATGAGCGCGTTGCGGAACGCGTGCTTGACGACGACGAGGCGCTCGCGCAGGCCCTTGGCCCGGGCGGTGCGCACGTAGTCCTCGCGCAGGACGTCGAGCACGGCCGAGCGCGTGGCCCGCACCAGCACGGCGGCCTGGAAGAAGCCGAGCGCCACTGCCGGCAGCAGCAGCGAGCGCAGCGCCGGCCACACGCCGGCCGACCAGCCGTCGAAGCCGCCGGCCCGGACCCAGCCGAGGGTGACGGAGAAGAAGAGGATGAGCAGCAAGCCCGACCAGAACTGCGGGATCGAGATCCCGAGCTGGGAGACGATCATCGCCAGGTAGTCGCCGCTACGCCGGTGATGGGTGGCGGCGTACAGCCCGAGCGGAATCGCCACCGACACCATGAAGGCGGCGGCCAGCAACGCCAGCGGCAGGGTGACGGGCAGCCGGGTGACGATCAGCTCGCCGACGGGCACGTCGTACTGGATCGAGCGGCCGAGGTCGCCGCGCAGGGCTCCGGCGAGCCACTCGACGTACTGGACCGGCAGCGGGCGGTTCAGCCCCATCGCCTCGCGCAACCGCTCGGTCGCCTCGCGACTGCCCTCGGTGCCCATGATGAGCGCGGCGGGATCGCCCGGCAGGATGCGAATCACGAGGAAGACGAGCAACGAGACGAACAGGAGGGTCGCGGCGAGCGCCCCGACCCTCCGGGCAACGTAGCGGCGCACGAACTACGGACGTGTCACTTGGCGGCCGCCCACGATACCTCGGACAGGTCGTTGGCCGAGGCGGGCAGGTCCTTCCACAGCCCCTGCAACCCCTTCTTCGCCACCGCCAGTCGCGGGTGCATGAAGAGCCAGACCACCGGCCCGTCCTCCACGAGGAGCTTCTGCATGTCCACGTAGACCTCGCGGCGGGCCTTGTCGTCGACCGTGACCTCGGACTTGGCGAACAGCGCCTGGAACTTCGGGCTGTCGTAGCGGTAGTAGTACTTGGCGTTCGCGTAGTTCTTGATGTCCCACGCCTCGGCGTGGCCGATGATCGTCAGGTCGTAGTCGGCCTCGCGGAAGACCCGGGCGATCCACTGGCCCCACTCGATCTGCTCGATCTTCACGTTGACGCCGATCTTCTTGAGATTGTCGGCGACGATCTGGCCCGAGCGAACGGTGTAGTCGTACTGCGGCGAGACCTTCAGGACGGTGTCGAAGCCATTGGGATAGCCGGCCTCGGCCAGCAGCTTCTTGGCCCGGTCGGGGTCGTACGGCATCGCCTTCGACATGTCCACGTAGTACGGGTTGAGCGGGTCCACGTTGGTGCCGAGGATCTTGCCCATGCCGAACATGGCGCCCTTCAGCATGTCGGCCTTGTTGATGCCGTAGGTCATGGCCCGGCGCACGCGCACGTCGGTGTAGGGCTTGCGCGAGTTGTTCATGGCGAGGATGACGTCGTTGGTGGTGTCGCCGGTGATCACCTGGAAGCGCGCGTCCATGGCGAGGTCCTGCACGTGCTCGGGACCCAGGCCGAACAGCGAAGCGTCCACGTCGCCGGCCTTGAGCGCGGCCAGCACCGCGTTGGGATCGGTGACGAAGCGGAACGTCACCCGCTCCAGCTTGGGCAGGCCCTTCACGTGGTAGTCGCCGTTCTTGACCAGAACGACCCGATCGCCGCGCACCCACTCCTCGAACCGGAAGGGACCGGTCCCGACCGGGTGGCTCTTCATCGTCTCCACGGCCTCGCGGGGGTAGATCGACGCGCCGGCCCGGGCGACGTTCTGGAGGAAGTTGGCGTTGACGCTCTTGAGCGCGAACGTGACGGTATAGTCGTCCTTGACGATGATGTCGCCGATCGCCTCGTAGTCCTTGGCGTACGGGTGTTTGGTCTCCGGGTTCAGTGCGCGCTCGAAGACGTACTTCACATCGGCCGCCTTCATCTCGCGGCCGCTATGGAACCGGACACCCTTCTTGAGGAAGAAGGTGTAGTTGCGGTTGTCGGCCGTGTGCCAGCGCTCGGCGAGCGATGGCACGAGCTTGCCGTGGCGGTCCACCTTCACCAGCGATTCCTGAACGTTGTAGAAGACGATGCCGGAGGTGGCGGTCGCGGGCGTGGCGGTGACGTCGAGGCCCGGCGGCTCGGTCTGGCTCTGCACGATCAGCCGCCCCGGGCCCTGGGCGTGGGCGGCGCCCGCGAGCGGGCCCACGGCGAGCGCCGCGACCAGCGCGGCGAGGATCGTTCGGCGCGTCATAGCGACCTCCTGAAGTGGTCGAAGGTACGGCGCAGGCCTTCGTCGAAGCCCACGAGGGGCGTGTAGCCGAGCAGCTTGCCGGCCCGCTCGATGTCGGCCAGGGTGTGCGGTACGTCACCGGCCCGGACGGGCGTGTGACGCCGCTCGACGGCATGCCCCAGCTGCGCCTCGAGCCGCGCGATGATGTCGAGCAGGCTCACGCGGTCGCCGCAGCCCACGTTGAACACGCCGGCGGCGTCCGGCGCCTCGGCCGCGCGGCAATTGGCGTCGACGACGTTGTCGATGTAGGTGAAGTCGCGCGACTGGCGGCCGTCGCCGTGGACCTCCAGCGGCGCCCCGCGCAGGCCCCACAGGATGAAGCGCGGGATCACCGCCGCGTACTCCGAGGCGGGGTCCTGACGCGGGCCGAAGACGTTGAAGTACCGCAGCCCGACCGTCTCGACCCCGTACAGCCGGTGCCACACCGCCGCGTACTGCTCGCCGGCCGCCTTCGACACCGCGTAGGGCGAGATCGGCGCCGGCGGCTGGTCCTCGCGCTTGGGCAGCTCGGGCCGGTCGCCGTACACCGACGACGACGACGCGTACACGACGCGCTTCACACCCGCGCGCCGGGCCGCCTCGAGGACGTGGAGCGTTCCGGTCACGTTGCTCGCATTGGCCCCGAGCGGATCGGCCACCGACCGCGGCACCGACCGCATCGCCGCCTGATGAAAGATCACCCCCGCGCCCGCCGCCACGCGCTCGACGGTGGCCAGGTCCCGAATGTCCCCTCGCACGATCTCCAGCCGCTCCCCCGCCCCCGCCGCGAACGGCAGGTTGGCCATGCTGCCCGTGGAGAAGTCGTCCAGGATTCGAACGCGCGCCTCGGCATGATCGCGCAGCAACCGCTCGACCAGGTGCGACCCGATGAACCCCGCCCCGCCCGTCACGACCAACACGCGTGTCACGCCGGCGATTGTAGCACCCGGCGTGCGCCCCGCCGGCGGCGTCAGCGTGCGCTCCCACCCGCACGCAGATTGTGGAAGCACAGGCTGATTCGACGATCTACACTATCCCCCTTTGTCGGCG
>JAXIPH010000153.1:0-5797 GCA_045403035.1 Thermoleophilia bacterium
GCGTGGGCCACTCGGCCGCCGACGAGCGTGAGCCGCGGCACGAGCCCCTCGTCCAGCACGACCAGGTCCGCGGGTGCGCCCGGGGCCAGGCCCGGCGGGAGCCTCAACAGGCGCCGGGGGGCCTCGACGGCGGCCGCCAGCGCCGCGCCCCGCGCCAGGCCCGCGCCCGTCAGGGTCCGGGGCCCGGCGTCGAGCCCCGCGGCGCTCCCGGCGAGCCGCCCGCCGATACGGGCGCTCACCCCGTCCGACACGATCTCGCGCCCGCCCAGCAGGTAGCGCCCCGGCGGCGCGCCGGCCGCGGGCGAGGCGTCGCTCACCAGCACGAGCCGCCGCCCCGCCGCCCGGGCGAGCACGGCCGCCACCTCGGGCGCCACGTGAACCCCGTCGGCGATCAGCGAGACCCGGGCGCGGCGGTCGAGCAGGAAGGCCGTGAGCGCCGAGGGCGCGCGGCTCTCGATCCCGCGCATCGCGTTCATGGCGTGGGTGATGAGCCGGGCTCCGGCGGCGATCGCGCGGCGCCCCGTCTCGGCGTCGGCTTCGGTGTGCCCCACGGCGGCCACGGCGCCGGCGCGCACGATCCGCGCGATGGCGTCGAGCGCGCCCGGGAGCTCCGGAGCGAGCGTGATCACGGCGGGCGAGAAGGCCGCGAGCAGCCGCTCGACCTCCTCGGGGGCGGGGGCCCGCAGCGCCGGCCTCGAGTGGGCGCCCGGCCGCGCCAGGAAGGGTCCCTCCAGGTGGACGCCCAGGGGACGCGCGCCGCGGGCGGGCCACGCGGTGGCGGCGAGCGCCGCGGCGGCGCGGCGATAGGCGGCGGGGGAGCGGCTGACGAGCGTGGGGCAGAAGGCCGTCACGCCGACGCTCGGGAGCGCGCGCGCCACGGCCGCCAGCCCGCCGGCGTCGTCGCCCACCTCCGCGCCCGCGAAGCCGTTGACCTGCAGGTCGACGAGGCCGGGCGCCACGATCCAGCCCTCGGGCAGCCGCCGCCGGTCGCGACCCTCCGGCCTCGCGAGGACGCGCCCGTCCGCGACGCCCACCTCGCCCGCCCGCAGTCGGCCGGCGCGCAGTACCAGCCCGGCCAGCCTCAGGGCCACCGCGCGCTCAGCCGGCGGCGCCGGCGCTCTCGGCCAGCAGGGTCTCGGGACCCCGGCCGGACGCGCCCAGCTCGGCCGCGAGATCCTCCGGATCGAGCTGCCCGCCCTCGAGCCAGAGCTCGCGCAGCAGGCCGCCCGCCGCCCCCTCGGCGAACCACCGCGAGCCGTGCGCCTCCTGCAGGTGGGCGCGCAGGACGGCTCCCAGCGTCCGCCCGCGCAGGTCGTCGGCGGGGCCGAGCCCCGCGAGCCCGTCGGCCAGCCGCAGGATCGGCGGCCACGGCAGACCGAGGGCGCGCGAGAGCCCGTCGTCGTCCCCGTGGCCGGCCGCCGCACGCACGCGCTCGGCGCTCGTACGCGCGATCAGGAGGCGCACGGCCGCGGCCGACCGCGACACGGGTTCCGGGTCGGGCAGGCGCAGCACGCGCGAGATCCACGCCCCCTCCGCCAGCCGCCCCCCCACCAGCGCGCCCGCCCCGCGGGCGAGCGCCGGGTCGGGCAGCAGGCGGGCCTCCGGCGGCAGGCGCGGCGAGACGCCCGCGACCGCCGTGAGCGCTCCGGCGTCGCGCAGCGCCTCCGCGTACCCGGCCAGGCCCTCGAGTCCCGACCCGGCCGGCGCCGCGCGGGGGGCGTCGATCTGGAGCAGCTCGAGGGTGCGGGTCACGGCGCCCGCCGCCTCGCGGGCCGGGAGGTCGGCCTCGAGGTGCGGAGCGCGCACGAGCCGCGGGAGGTCGGCGGAGTCGACGTCGCCTCCGGGCAGCCCGAGGGCGTCGCGGGCGAGCCGGTCCAGGGCTCGGGCCGCCAGGTCGTCGCCCGCGTCGAGGAACCGGGTGGCCCCCTCGGCGAGGGCCGCCAGGTCGATGCCCGCGGTGCTCGCCAGCAACGCCTCGGGCGACGCCGCGCCCAGCTCCCGTGCGGCCTCCTCGCGCCGCTGGCGAGCCTCGGCGACCAGCCCGGCGAGGCGGTTCTCGATCGCCCGGGCGCGGGCGGCCTGCAGGGCGGAGCGGCGTTCCCGGTCGGGCTCGGCGGCGAGGGCCGCGTCCACCGCGATCAGGGGGATCCGGTCGCCGCCCCACTCCACCACCGGGTCGGTGAGGCGGAGCCCCAGCTCCTGCACCTCCTCCGCGCTCGACGCCCGGAGCCGGCCCTCGGTCGCGAAGCGGGCCAGCGCGCGCGCCGCCCGGGCGCCCGCCCCCGTGGCCTCGTCCGCCGCGAGGACCAAGGCCACCACGGTGTCGGGAGAGAAGAGGCGCTCCTGCAGGTCCTGGTCCGCGGCCGCGGGAGCCAGGAGGAACGTTTCCACGTCACGGCGGTACTGCTCGAGATCCGGGGCGCGGGGGGCCACGGCGCCATACTAGGTCGGTGGAGCGTCCCCGCCGTGACGACGTGCTCGCCCTGGAGGTCGAGGACCTGGCCTTCGGCGGCGCGGGCGTGGCCCGACTCGAGCGCTTCGTGGTCTTCTGCCGGGACACCGCGCCGGGCGATCTGGCGCGGATGCGGATCACCAAGTCCCGGCGCCGCTATGCCGAGGCCGACCTGGTGGAGGTCATACGGCCCGGCCCGGCCCGCGTGAGCGCCCCGTGCCCCTACGTCCCGCGCTGCGGCGGCTGCCGCCTGCAGCACGTCGACTACGCCGCCGCGCTCGCGGCCAAGCGCGACCAGGTGGCCGAGCACCTCGTGCGCATCGGGCACCTGACCGGGGTGCCGGTGCGGGACCCCGACCCGGCCACCCAGGTCTTCGCCTACCGCAACAAGATGGAGTACTCGGTGGCGCCCGGCACCGACGGGGTGGCAATCGGGCTGCACGCGCGCGGCCGGTGGGACGAGGTGGTCGACCTGCGCGCATGCCTCCTGACCACGCCGCTCGGCAACGCCGTGCGCGAGAGCGTGCGGGCGTGGGCGATCCGCGAGGAGATGGTCCCCTACGACCAGAGGGCGCAGGCGGGCGACCTGCGCCACGTGGTCGTGCGCGAGGGCATCGCGACGGGCCAGGTGCTGGTGACCGTGGTCACCGCGCCCGGCGCCCGGGAGCGGGTGGACCGGCTGGCCGGCCCGCTCGCCGAGGCTCATCCCGAGCTGGTGGGGCTGGTGCACGCCGTGAACGAGGGCGTGGCGGAGGTGACGACCGGGCTCCCCTCGCGGGTCGTGGCGGGCCGCGACTGGCTGGAGGAGCGCGTCATGGGGATCACCCTGCGCCTGTCGGCGGGCGCCTTCTTCCAGACCAACACCGGCATGACGGAGACCCTCTACGGCCGCGTGGCCGAGGCCACCGGGCTCGACGGCTCGCAGGTGCTCTACGACCTCTTCGCGGGCGCCGGCAGCATCGGCATCGCGCTGGCCGGAGGCGCACGGCAGGTGGTGGCCGTGGAGATCTCCGAGGAGGCCACGGCGGACGCCCGGCGCAACGCGCGCGACAACGGGGTGGCCAACCACATGGCCGTCGCCGGTGACGTGGGCGTGGTGCTGCGCGAGCGCGGCGAGCGCCTGCCGCCCCCCGACGTGGTGATCGTGGATCCGCCCCGCGCCGGGCTTGCGGGGCGAGCCGTGCGGCGGATCCTGGAGCTCGGGGCGCCCACCCTGGTGTACGTCTCCTGCCAGCCCGCCACCTTTGCCGACAACGCCGCCCGGCTCGTGGAGGGCGGCTACCGGCTGGAGTGGGTCCGCCCGGTGGACATGTTCCCCCAGACGCCCCACATCGAGGCCGTCGCCCGCTTCACCCGCGATCCCGCCGCGCCGCTCCCGTCAGCGGCGGCCGCAAACGGGCCAGTGGGATGACAGGCCCTGCGAGAAGGCCCAGCTCGCGGCGAGCGCGGCCGCGTAGGTGTGCGAACGCGGGAAGTCGCGGAAGGGCGTGCGGTCCCACAGCGGCTGACCGAACTGGTAGAGCCCGAGGTACTGGCCGTTGACCGCAGCCGGGTCGAGATGCGACTCGCACTCGGCCACGCGGAGCAGGTGGTCCTCCGACTGGCCGTAGGCCGCCGCCGCGAGCCGGATCGCCTCGACGGGCTCCGAGGGGGCCTGGTCCCGCCGCGCGCGCTCGAGGACGCGCTCGTGCACGGCGCGCTCCTTGCGCAGCTGGGCGCGGAGCGCCTGAGCGGTGCTCTCCAGCTCGGCCATGCGCTCGCCGTCCGCGGCGGCGTCGGCCCGCCCCCCGGAGGGGATGAGCATGGCGGCCAGCAGACCCGCGCCGATGGCGGTCACGGCCAGGGCGACCGTGAGGCGTTGTGCTCCGGGAGAGCTCACGAAGGGCGGGATGGTGCCAACCGCGGAGCCCCGGTGCCTGATGAACGTCCCGGAATAAGGGTGACATTCGTCAGGCCGAACCGGAGATCGGCCGCAAACAGCGGAACCCGTCGCCGGGGCCCGCATCGCCCGCGATCAGTAGGGGGGCTGGGCCTGGTGCCAGTCGCCGATGGTCCGGAACGCCTCCCAGAACGATCGCTTGGCCACCTGCTCGTCGAGCGAGGAGTCGATGTCCGGCACGAAGAGCGCCTCGATCGTGGGGGTCCAGCGCTGGACGACGCCGGGCTCGGGGCGGAGGGGCTCCGAGAGGGGGAACTCCAGCCCGTTGAGCGCCTCCACGACCCGCTCGCCCATCGCCACGACGAGCGCCGGCTGCACCACCTGGATCTCCCGCGACAGCCACGGTGGGCAGAGCTGCGCCGACTCGGCCGGGTCGAGGTGCGTGCACTTGACGCAGAGGGTCCCGTAGAGGCGCAGCGGGTCGATTCCCAGGCGTTGCACGCTCTTGAGGATCGCCGTGCCGGCGCGGCCGAAGAAGGCGACCCCCTCCTGGCGCTCGGCCAGGCTCGCCGTCCACTTCACGAGCATGATCTCGGCCTGGGGCGAGCCCGAGCTCATGACCGGCAGCTCCCCGTCGGGGCGGCAGCGGTCGCAGCTCGTGTTCTCGTCGGTGAGGGCGGCGATCTCGGCGATCGCCCGCCGCAGGTACGCGTCCTGGATGTCCTCGGCGCGGGAGGCCGGGGCGGAGGCCGGCGACAAAGGGCGGCGGGCGCGGGTGGGCCGCGACCGGCGTGGCGTGGGGGGGTCGGGGGTCATCGGCGACGGTCGTATTTACCGGGTCCGGCGTTACTCCTGCCGTGGTCTGTTTCAGCTCTCCGGGCGGCGGCGACCGCGGCGTCGCGGCCGTGCCTCGCGTCCGCGCGGCCCGCGCGCCCGTCGCAGCACCCGCGCGCCCGCCAGGGCTTCGAGGAAGTCGGAGGGGTCGTGGAACGGGCGCAGCTCCGTGACCGCGGACCCCACCTGCTCCGGGCGCTCCGCGCCGCTGCCGGCGCAGCCCAGCAGGCCGAGCCGTCGCGCGAGGAGCGCCGCGCCCTCGTCGCCCGCGCCCTCGGCGGCGGCGGTGAGGACCTCGTGGCAGTCGACCGCGCCGGCCAGGCGCCGTAGGGCCTCGGGCGAGGGGGCCGCCGCGGCGTCCGGATGCGGGACCATGACCACGCCGCCCTGGTCGTGCACAGCGGCGGCGGCCTCCTCCGGAGCAAGGCCCTCGGGGACGTCCCGGGTGAGGAACAGGCCCACGAGGACGCCGTCGGAGGTCGCGATCTCCTGCCCCACCACCACGGCGAGGTCGGCGGGCGCCAGGCCGGCCACCGCGAGCGCGGGATCGATCCCTCCGGGCGCCGCCACGCCCACGACGCCCAGCCCGCGCCGGCGGCAGGCGGCGACGATCGCGGGCGCGTCGAGGTCGG
>JAXIPH010000139.1:0-7382 GCA_045403035.1 Thermoleophilia bacterium
CAAGGCGTTCGACACCCGACCCAGGTGTGCGCTGTGCCCTCTCGGAGAGCCACGTCCAGGACGTCGCGACAGCACCCGCCGCCGGACCAGGTCGACCGCGGCGTGCTGGTGCGGCGGCTGCTCGACGACTCCCACGCGAGCCTGGTCCTGGTGTCGGCGCCGGCCGGTTACGGGAAGACGACCCTGCTGACGCAGTGGGCGCGCGCCGCCGACCGTTCGGTGGCGTGGCTGACCCTGGGGCCGGCCCACGGCCATCGGCGGCGGCTGCTCGCCGACCTCGCGGAGTCGCTCGGGGCCGCCGGGCTCGGGGCGTCGGGAGCGACGCGCTCGGATCGGCCCGGCTCGACCACCGCCCTGCTCGGCGCGGTGCAGGAGGCGCTCGCGGAGGCCCCGGGACCCTTCCTGCTCGTGATGGACGACGCCGACGCCCTCGCGTCCCGTGAGGCGCTCGAGGTCGTCTCCGCGCTCGTCGCCGACCTGCCCTCCCGTGGCCAGGTCGCGCTGGGGTGCCGGGTCGACCCCGGCCTGCTGCTCGGCCGGCGCCTGGTGGAGGGCGGGCTCGTGCGCGTGACCCGCGACGACCTCGCCTTCGGGATCCGGGAGACGGAGGCTCTGATGGTGGCGGCCGGAGTCAGCCTGGCCCCCGAGGCCCTGGAGGAGATCCTGGTGCGCACGGAGGGCTGGCCCGCGGGGCTGCGCCTCGCCGCCCTGCGGCTGGGCGAGCAGACGGACCCCTCGGCGTGCGTCTCATCGTTCGCGGGCGACGACCGACTCGTGGCCGACTACCTGCACGAGGCCATGCTCGATGACCTGTCGCCCGAGACGCTCACGTTCCTCAGGCGCACGTCGGTGCTCGAGCGGCTGAGCGGCGAGCTGTGCGACGCCGTGCTCCAGGGGTCCGGGTCGGCGACGAGGCTGCTGGAGCTCGAGCGGTCGAACCTCCTGCTCGTCGCGCTCGACGCCCACGGGGAGAGCTATCGCTACCACCGGCTGCTTGCCGACCTGCTGCGCCGCGAGCTGCGCAGGCGCGAGCCGGATCTCGCGCCCCGGCTGCACCGGCTCGCGAGCGACCGGTACGCATCGACCGGCGACGAGGAGGCGGCCGTCCGCCACGCCATGGCCGCCGGCGACACGGCGCGGGCCGCCGAGCTCGTGTGGACGAGCTTCCCCGCCTTCTTCACGCGGGGGCGCCTCGACACCCTCCAGGGCTGGCTCGAGGGCTTCAGCATCGACCAGGTCGCGGCCAGCGCCCCGCTCGCGCTCACCTCCGCGTGGTGCTGCACGGAGACCCATGGGGACCTGGTGGCCCACTGCCTCTCCCTCGCCCAGCGGGCCTCGCGCCCGCCCTCGGAGCCCGGTGCGACCGACGCGATCGCCTCCGGCATCACGATGCTCCGGGCCGTGCTCGCGCGCGACGGGCTGGTGCAGATGGCGCGCGACGCCGCCGCGGGCTTCCACATGGAGCCCGACGAGGGGCCCTGGCGCTCCTACTGCCGCTTCCTCGAGGGCGTCGCCTGCCACCTGCGCGGCGAGACGAGGCGCGCCCGGGCCCTCCTCGAGGAGGGCGTCGAGCGGGCGGGGCGCGTCGCCCCGAGCGTCCACGCCCTCTGCCTGGCCCAACTGGCTCTGCTGTCCCTAGAGGAGGCCTCGGCGGTGCGAGGCCTGATGCTCGCCCGCCGCGCCCGCGCCGTCGTGGAGGAGTGGGGCCTGCAGGCCTACGGGTCCGCCGCCCTGGTCTACGGCGCCTGCGCCCTCGCCCTGGCGCAGTCCGACCGGATCGACGAGGCCCGCGACAACCTGCTCGAGGCGCGCCGCGTCCTGGCCGAGACGGCCGACGCCTCCGCCTGGTTCGCCGTCGAGGTGCGCGTGGTGGTGGCCCACGCCGCGATCGCGATCCACGAGGACGCGGTGGCGAGGGAGGCGCTCGCCGAGGCGGAGCGCCACCTCGGCCAGTTGAGCGACGCCCCGAGCCTGCGAGACCAGTTCGAGCACCTCGGCCGCCGGATCCAGCCGATGCCGGAGGCGGACCGCGCCTCCCTGTCGTCCATCACGGCCGCCGAGACGCGGGTCCTCCGGCTGCTCCCGACCCACCACTCGTTCCGGGAGATCGGCGAGCTCCTGTTCCTCTCCCGATTCACCGTGAAGAGCCACGCCCACTCGCTCTACCGGAAGCTGGGAGTCTCCTCGCGAAGCGAGGCGGTCGAGCGCTCGCGGGAGCTCAGGCTCCTCGGCGGCCCGTCCGACTGACGTACGACGCGCACGAGCAGGCGGCATCATCCGGGCCGCACCTCGCGGCCCCTCGCGGAGGAGATTGAGGTTGTCCGAATACCCGCTCATCGCTGACCACGGCCTGATCGGCGACCTGCAGTCGGCCGCGCTCGTGACCACCGACGGGACCATCGACTGGTTCTGCGCGCCGCGGTTCGACTCGCCGAGCGTCTTCGCCTCTCTGCTCGACGCCGAGGGCGGCGGGCGCTTCCACATCGGCCCGGAGCGCGCTGACCATGTGGTGAGGCAGGTCTACCTCCCCGACAGCGCGATCCTGGTCACCCGCTTCATGAGCGAGGACGGCGTGGGGGAACTGGTCGACTTCATGCCGGTCACGCCCGGCGGAAGGGCGACCGACCGGCGGCGCATCGTGCGCGCCGTGCGGGTGGTGCGCGGTCGCATGAGCTTCGTCCTGGAGTGCGATCCGCGCTTCGACTACGGGCGGCACCCCCACGAGGTGGAGGTCACCCCCGAGGGCGCGTCCTTCCGCACCGCCGACCTGACCCTCACGCTGCACGCCTTCGGCCTCGAGCCCACGCGCGACGGGCGCGGGGTGCGGGCCGTGCTGGAGCTCGGAGAGGGGGAGATCGCCGGCGTGGTGCTGGAGTCGGGGGGTCCCGGGGGGCGCACGCCGCGCCGGCCGAAGCCCCGCGAGCTGTGGGCGCTCTTCCACGAGACCGAGCGGTTCTGGAAACGGTGGCTCGCACGCTCCGGCTATCGCGGCCGCTGGCGCGACATGGTCAATCGGTCGGCCATCACCCTGAAGCTCATGATCTACGAGCCCACCGGAGCCCCGGTGGCCGCGCCGACCGCGGGGCTGCCCGAGCAGGTCGGGGGCGAGCGCAACTGGGACTACCGCTACACCTGGGTCCGGGACGGCTCGTTCTCGGTCACGGCGCTGCTCGCGCTGGGCTTCACCGCCGAGGCCGAGGCCTTCGTCCGGTGGATCGGCGATCGCATCCGGGAGCGCGAGGGGGATGTCACGGGGCCGCTCCAGATCATGTACCGCGTCGACGGCTCGCCGGATCTCGACGAGTACCAGCTCGATCACATGGAGGGCTACCGCGGCTCCGCCCCGGTGCGCGTCGGCAACGGCGCCGCCGACCAGGTGCAGCTGGACATCTACGGTGAGATGGTCGATGCGCTCGCCCGGGCCGACGAGGCCGGCCTGGTGCTGGATCACGCCACCTGGACCGGGCTGGCGGGGACCATCGACTGGCTCTGCGAGAACTGGGACGGGCGCGAGGCGGGCATCTGGGAGACCCGCGGCGGCCCACAGGAGTTCGTGTACGGCCGCCTGATGGCGTGGGTCGCCTTCGACCGGGCGATCCGGCTGGCCCGCGCGCGCGGGCGCCCGGCCGATCTCGCGCGGTGGATCACCGAGCGCGACGCCGTCTACCGGCAGATCATGGAGCGCGGCTACAGCCCCTCGCGCAAGGCGTTCATCCAGCACTACGGCTCCGACGTTCTGGACGCCTCGCTGCTCAAGATGCCGCTGGTCGGCTTCGTGGCCCCGAGCGACCCGTTGTGGCAATCCACGCTCGCGGCGATGGACGAGGTGCTGGTCTCGGACAGCCTGGTCTACCGCTACGACCCCGCGGCCTCCCCCGACGGTCTCCGGGGCAGCGAGGGGACGTTCTCGATGTGCACCTTCTGGTACGTCCAGGCGCTCGCGCGCTCGGGCCGCCTGCGGGACGCGCGTATCGTCTTCGAGAAGATGCACAGCTACGCCAACCACCTCGGCCTCTTCTCGGAGGAGATCGGCCCCACCGGGGAGCAGCTCGGCAACTTCCCGCAGGCCTTCAGCCACCTTGCGCTGATCAACACCGCGATGACGCTCGGGGATCTGCTCGACCGGGCGGCGCCCTCCGACGACTACGCCGAGGGCACGTGAGCGAGCGCGATCCCCACCACGTGATCGTCGTGGGCGGCGGCTTCGCCGGCCTCGGCTGCGTGCGGGAGCTCACCAAGCACGACCGGGTGCGGATCACCCTGATCGACCGCAACAACTACCACCAGTTCCAGCCGCTGCTCTACCAGGTCGCGACGGCCCAGCTCACCCGCGGTGACGTGGCGTTCTCGCTGCGGCCCCTGTTCCGCGAGCACCTGAAGGTCGACGTCAAGATGGCCGAGATCGCCGCCGCCGACCCCGCCACCCGCACCGTCACCACGACGGACGGCCAGACCTACGCCGGCGACGTCCTGGTGCTGGCCGCCGGTTGCCGGGCGAGGTTCTTCAAGACACCGGGCGCGGACGTGCACTCCTTCCCGCTCTACTCGCTGGACGACGCCGAACGGCTGCGGGGCCGCATCCTCGAGGTGTTCGAGGAGGCCGACCGGGACCCCGGGTTGATCGAGCGGGGAGCCCTGAACTTCGTGGTGGTCGGGGGGGGCGCCACGGGCACGGAGATCTCCGGCGCCCTGGCGGAGATGGTGAACCGGACGATGGTCGCCGAGTACACGGACCTTCCGGCGGACGCTGCGCGGATCATCATGATCGAGCACGGGTCCGCCGTGCTGGGCCCGTTCTCGCAGGGCGCCCACGCGTACGCCGCCAAGATCCTGGAGCGCGACGGCGTGGAGCTGCGCCTGGAGACCGGGGTCGCCGAGGTCGGGCCGGGGCACGTGACGCTCACGGACGGCACCACCATCGACACGCGCTGCGTGATCTGGGCCGGAGGCATCGCCCCCTCGCCCCTCGTGGAGGCCAGCGGCCTGCCCACGGATCCGGGCGGCCGCGTGCCGGTGCTGCCCGACCTGAGCGTCGACGGGCTCCCCGGGGTCTACGTCCTGGGCGACATCGCCGCCATCCCCGGTCCCGACGGCGCCCCCCTGCCGCAGCTCGGGTCGGTGGCCCTCCAGTCCGGCCGGTGGGCGGCGAAGAACATCCTGGCCGACATCGCGGGCAAGAAGCGCAAGCCCTTCAAGTACAAGGACAAGGGCATCATGGCCATGATCGGCCGCAACGAGGCGGTGGCGGAGGTGGGGAAGCGCCGCCACGAGGTGCACGGCACGGTGGCCTTCGTGATGTGGCTCGGCGTCCACGCCTCCCTGATGACCGGCGTGCGCACGCGCGTGGAGGCGTTCATCGACTGGGCCTGGGACGAGTTCTCCCCCACCCGCGCCGACCAGGTGCTCGACCGCTCCGACACCCCGCGCATCGACTGGGGTGACGACCCATGATCGCCCGCCGTTGAGGAAATCGCGGGCCGCCCTCCCGGGCGATCTACTCCGCGACCCTGCGCAACGCGGCTGACGCTCGCCTCGGCCGCGGGCGGGTCAGGTCGCCGAGGAGTGGGACGCTCGCCAGCAGCAGCAGCCCCGCGACCAGCCAGAGGGCCGAGTAGTCGTTCGTCCCGAGGGGCGTGTCGAGGGCCCCCTGAGCCTGGATGGCCACGCCGGCGAGCAGCGGGCCGAGCACGATCCCGACCCCCCGGCTCATGCTGTAGACGCCGGTCAGCAGGCCGTGCCCGGCCCTCGGCATCATCGGAATCAGCATCGCGTAGGGCAGCGCCATCATGACCCCCGCGCTCGCGGAGATGATCGGGATCATGACCAGGAGCAGCGAGGTGTCGTCCAGGAGGAAGGGCACGATCATCGGAGCGCCGTAGGTGATCGCGGTCGCCCGCACGACCCTCCGGGTGCCGAAGCGCTCGGCCAGCCGCCCGGCCAGCGCGGCGCCCACCAGGACGCACACCCCCGCCGCGCCGATCACGCCCGCCGTCTGGACCAGGCTGAGCCCCAGGCCGACCGTGACCCAGAGGACGACGAACGTGCGGATCGCGCCGAGGGCAGCCTCCCACAGTGCGTTGGCCGCGACGAACGCGCGCAGCTCGGGCCGCTCGCCGAGCAGCCGGCGCACCCTCCGGAACGCCTCGCCCGCGCTCATCGCCTCGGCCGGCTCCTGCTGCAGGGGGTAGTCGCGGCGGAGGAGGGCCCAGACGAAGACGGCGATCGTGACGAGCAGGATGCCGGCCGCCGCGTCGAACGGCACGGTCTCGTCGATCGCCAGGAGCAGCCCGCCGCCCACGAGCGCGAGCGCGGTCCCGACCCCGCGGGCGACCGCCTGGGCGCTCTGCGAGCGCCCGGCGTCGCGGTTGGGCACCAGGTCCGGATACAGGGCGCGGTACGGCTCGTAGGCCACGTAGTAGGCCGCGAACAACACGATCACGATCGCGAGTGCCGGCGCCGGCGCGTCCTGGAAGCCCAGCAGCACGAGCGCCACCGCCATCACCGGGACCCCGGCGAGCACGAACGGCAGCCGCCCGCCGATGCGCGTGTGGACACGGTCCGAGCGCGCGCCCACCAGGATCGGCAGGAAGAGGGCGAGCACCCCCTCGACGGCGATCAGCGCGGCGATGGCGGTGGCCGACCCGGCGTCGTCGGCGACGAGCACCGGGAGGTAGGTGCCGACCGTCGTCGCCGCCAGCGCGAAGCCGAACGTGGGGACGGCGAGGAGGGCGTGGGTCCCACCGGATGTGCGTGGTGCGGTGCGGGGCATGAAGGCGCTCGGGCGGTCGGGGCGCGGCGATGGGAGAGCCTACGGACCCGCCGCCCCGGTCCCCGTGGCGCCGGGAGCGCGGGTTGGGAATACTCCGGCCCATGACCTCGCGAGTGATCGTCCTCGGAGCGGGCTTCGGCGGCCTCGAGCTCACCACCATGCTGTCGGAGGCGCTCGGCGACGACGCCGACCTGACCCTGATCGACAGGAGCGACCACTTCGTCTTCGGCTACTCGAAGCTCGACGTGATGTTCGGCTGGGAGACGCCCGATGCGGTGCGGCTGCCGTACCGCGAGTTCGTGAAGCCCGGCGTCCGTTTCCTCCAGGAGACGATCACCGCGATCGACCCCATCGCACGGCGCGTCACCACCGACGGCGGAACCCACGAGGCCGACGTCCTGGTCGTCGCGCTCGGGGCCGACTACGACATGGACGCCACGCCGGGCCTCGCCGACGGTGGGAACGAGTTCTACTCCCTAAACGGCGCGGAGCGGCTGGCCCGGATCATCCCGACGTTCTCGGAGGGTCACGCGATCGTCGGCGTATGCGGCGCGCCGTTCAAATGTCCTCCGGCGCCAAGCGAATGCGCACTGCTGCTGGACGAGGCGCTGGC
>JAXIPH010000045.1:0-15016 GCA_045403035.1 Thermoleophilia bacterium
CCACGGTCAGCACCCCGGCCTCGGCGCGCGGCGAGGGACGGGCGGCCCCGGCCGGGCCGGGGGCGGCCAGGGCGAGGAACAGGGCGGCGGCGGCGACCAGAACGGCCGGGGCCGATCGCTGGAGGCGGCGGCGCTGCATGCGCCCCGGCGGTCTTCGCCGAGGCGGCCTCGGACCCTCCCTCTCAGGCCGGCCCGGAGCTCAGGGGGAGAGGCGGAATCGGTAGTGGGCGACAGTGGGCGAGGTGATGACCCGGTCGGCCTCGAGCCCCGCGTACCCCACGTCGTCGAACAGCCGGGCTCCGCCGCCCAGCAGCCGAGGGACGACGTGGATCTCCATGTCGTCGATCAGCCCCGCCCTCAGGTACTGCCGAGCGACGCTCGCCCCGCCTCCCAGCACGACGTCCCTGTCACCCGCGACACCCCTGGCACGCTCGAGCGCCGACTCGATGCCCTCCGTGACGAAATGGAAGGTCGTCCCTCCCTCCATCTCCAACGGCTCTCGCGGGTGGTGGGTAAGCACGAAGACCGGCGTGTGAAAGGGGGGATCGTCGCCCCACCAGCCGTTCCAGGGGTCGTCGCCCCAGGGGCCCTCGCCGCCGCCGAACATGTTCCGCCCCATGACGGTCGCCCCGATGTTCTCGACCGACTCCGCCATGACGTCGTCGTCCGGGCCGGTCTCGCCGCCCTCCATCCCGTGACGCTCCCGGAAGCTCCTCAGCACGAGGGCCCACCCGTGGAGGTCTTCCCCGCCTTCGCCCAGCGGATTCTCCAGGCTCTGGTTGGGTCCGGCGACGTAGCCGTCGAGCGACATGCTGATGGTGAACCGGAGCTTTCCCATGCTGCCTCCTCGTCACGGATCTACCGGTACGACCGCCGGGTGCGGGGAAACTCATCGAGGCGCGTCCTCTTGGGTTCGGTCAGGACCCGTCGTCCGTCAGTGGCACGTCCTGCACGGGTCCGGCGTTCCACCTGTCTCCCGCCGAGCCCACTCCGCGATCGCTCCCTCGTCGTCGGAACAGACCTTGATGTAGTCCCCGGTCCAGCGGTCACCTCTGGCGGGACGCCCGGAGATCGTGTTGCAGTCCGCCCGGTGGAGCTTCAGGTACGAGGCGCGCGGCTTTCGCTCGGCGTTGAGCACGTAGCCCTCGGGATGGTCGGCCAGCCACGCGAGGTAGCCGTTGTCATCGTCGATGAACTTCACTGTCTCCACGGCAGCATCGTCCTCGATTCCCGCCAGGCAGACCAGCCCGCCTCACAGGCCATACTCCTCGTCTCAAACCCGGGTGATCGAGGAATCGGGGCGCGCGTGGCCAACCCGTACTTCGCCAATGCGGGGGATGTGCTCAAGCACCTGCTCCTGGCGGCTTTGCTCCAGAGCGAAGCCCCCACTGAGTACATGGAGACGCACGCCGGCAGCCTCGACTATTCGCTCGCGCACCACGATCCCGGACCCGGTGGCGTCTGGGATTTTCTCGAGGCTATTGGTGACCACGACACCCTTCGGACGTCCACCTATGCGCGACTGCTTCGCGCTAACGCGGGCACCCCTGAGGAGCCCGGGCGCTATCCGGGATCGCTTCGGCTGGCATTCGAGATCCTCGGCCCGTCGGCCAAGTACGTGGCCTGCGATCTCGACGAGGAGAGCTGCCGATCGCTCGTGGACGGGCTCAGGCAGGCTGGCGCGGCTCATTCGCACGTCCTCCAGCGAGACGGCCTCGCGGTGCTTGCCGACCATGCCAATGCGACCGGGATCGTGTTCATCGATCCTTTCAAGGTCACCGAATCATCGCCCCAGACCGGCACGACGGCGTGGCAGGCCTTCGCGGAGTTGGCCGCCCAAGAGCGTCGCGGCGTGCTCTGGTATGCGGTCATGGTTCCCGGGCAGCGGCTCCTGTGGCCCGATGGCGTCATCGCGCAGGGTACGACGTCCATCTGGCGTGCTGAGCTTCGATGGAGGTCGACCAAGTCAGGCTTGGCCGGGTGCGGAGTCCTCGCGACAGGGCTCGACCGAGAGACGGAGCGGCAACTGGAATCTCTCGCGACCGCCCTCGGTGAAGTCCTCGCCGACGATCTGCCGGGCTTACGTGTGGCGACCGGTCGCCGCGACAGAAGAGGTGTCGGTTCTCCGTGGCATCCCCACGGGGCCGAACACGCGCGGCCGGCGGAGGTCCACGCGCTACTGGATTCACTTGGATCTCCGATCGAGATCCTCCAGGGGGATGGCTCCCCAGGTTATCCCCCCGTCCCGAAGGAGGAGATCCAGGTCCACACGGACGAGACCGGCCTTGTGCGCCTCGTGATCGACGATAGCCCGGGCGGGCGACCGGTGACCGTCCGGGTCGGGTGGGTCAGGCCTCCGAATCTCCAGACTGACGAGGGAGAGACGCTGCTTCTGGCGGAGGTCGAACCCCAGGACTGACGGGCCGGCAGCGGGGTGGTCAGATGGTGGCGAGCTCGAGGCTGGCCTTGATCCCCCGGTGCGCGAACGCGTCCTCCCATCGGTCCAGCGGAACGCGGAGCCCCACGAACCGTTCCAGCGCCTTGGGCCAGCGCAGGTGCGCCTCGGCGAGGTGCTCGACGCCGGCCACCCAGTCGACCCGATGGGCGTTGACGCTGCCGAACACCGCGCGGTTCTGGAGGATCATGTCGACGCCGACGACGCGGCCGTCGATGCTCACCCGCCGAGGACGCCCGTCGATCCCGAGCAGGCACGCGACCCCGTTGCGGCGGAGCATCCCGATCGCGTCGACCATCGCCTGGGCGTCGCCCGTTGCCTCGATCACGACGTCGAATCCGTCCACCTCCTCGCGAAGCCCCGCGAGCGGCTCGGACGCGGGCGCGTAGGCCGCGCCCGACGCGGCGGCCAGCTCCGCCCGGTCGCTGCCGGCCGGCGCGCGATCGACGGTCCATACGGCGAAGCCCTCCAGGCGCAGGAAGTAGGTGCTCAGCATCCCGATCGCCCCCGCTCCCAGCACCAGCGCGCGCCGCGGGGTCCACGGCTGGCGCCCGCCCACGGCGCGCGCGTGCCGGAGCCCCCGCTCGCAGATCGACGCGGGCTCGGCGAGGACGCCGATCCGCCCGAGCGACCTCGGCACGGGGATCAGGTGGTCCGGGTGCTCGGCGACCACCTCCCGCGCGAAGCCGTGCAGCCGGGTGATCCCCCGCTCCAGGTAGCGCCCGGTGTCGCAGGCGTCCGGAGCGCCGGCCAGGCAGGCGGCGCACCGGCCGCAGGAGCGGCGCACCGTGGCGGCGACGAGGTCCCCGCGCGCGAAGCCCCGTCCGTCCCGCTCGACCACGGCGAGGACCTCGTGGCCCAGGATGAGCCGCTCCTCCCCGTCGGGCGCGACGCCGAAGTGGCCCTCCACGATCTCGCGGTCCGTGCCGCAGACGCCGACCTCCAGCGTGCGCACGAGCACCTCGCGGCCCGCGGCGCGGGGCTCCGGGACCTCGGCGACCGCGGTCGCGCCGGGGACCCCCGGCCGGGTGGTCAGCGCCTGCACTGGGGTCTCCCGCGCCGGGCTCAGGCGGCGGTCAGGCCGCCGTCGATGACGAGGACGCTCCCGGTGACGAACGCCGCAGCGTCGGAGGCGAGGTAGAGGACCGCCTCGGCGATCTCCTCCGGCGTCCCCAACCGGCCCATCGGCTGGCGGGCGCGAAGCGCGTCGAGCGACTCGCCCGCGTCCTCGACCAGCCTGCGCACCCAGGGGGAGTCCGTCGTGCCGGGGCAGACGACGTTCACCCTCACGCCCTCCCGGACATGGTCGACGGCAAGGGCGCGGGTCAGAGCCACCACCGCGCCCTTGGAGGCGCAGTAGGCCGCGCGGTCGCGCAGGCCCACCATCCCTGCGATCGAGCCCATGTTCACGATCGAGCCCCCGCCACGCGCGGCCATCCCCGGGATGGCGTGCTTGCAGCAGAGGAACGTGCCGCGCGCGTTGACGGCGAACACCCGCTCCCAGACCTCGAGGGGGGTGTCGGGAGCGTTCGTGGTCGAGCCGATCCCGGCGACGTTGGCCAGCACGTCGAGCCCCCCACCGTCGTCCAGGGCCGCCATCGCCTCGCGGACCCGGCCCTCGTCGCTGACGTCCAGCGGCACCGCCCGGGCGCGGTCACCGAGCTCGCCGGCGACGGCCTCGACCGCCTCGGCGCGGGCGTCGGCCAGGATCACGTCCGCGCCCTCGGCATGGAGCCCGCGGGCCACCGCGGCGCCGATCCCGGACCCCGCCCCGGTCACGAGCGCCCGCCTGTCCGCGAAGCGTGGTTTGGTCGGCATGGTCCGGCGAACATACGCTGGCCCCGTGACGGCGCCCACCCCCGACGACCTCCGGCGTCGCGCACGGGCGGGGCTCGCGACCGGCGCGGAGCGCGCGGGCGCCCGCTCCCATTTCCGCGCGATGGGGATCGACCCGGAGCGGCTCGCCGGCCCCATCGTGGGGATCGCCTCGACGTGGACCGGGACCATGCCGTGCAACCTCACCCAACGTGAGCTGGCCGACCGCGCCGCCGATGCCGTCGCCGAGGCCGGCGGCGTCCCGCTGGTCTTCAACACGATCGCCGTCTCGGACAACCAGTCGCAGGCGACCCCGGGGATGCGGGCCTCCCTCGTCTCGCGCGAGGTGATCGCCGACTCGATCGAGCTCATGGTCCACGCCCACGACTTCGACGTCCTGCTCGCCCTGGTGGGGTGCGACAAGACCACCCCCGCCGCCCTCATGGCCCTCGCGCGCCTCGGCACGCCCGCGGTGCTGCTCTACAGCGGCCCCATGCGCGCAGGGCGCCGGGACGGACGGGAGGTGACGATCCAGGACGTCTGGGAGGCGGTGGGCGCCTTCGGGCGCGGGCTCATCCTCCGGGAGGAGCTCGACGAGATCGAGCGGCGGGCGTGCCCGGGGCCGGGCACGTGCGCGGGCCAGTTCACGGCCAACACCATGGCCGTGGCGCTCGACTGCCTCGGCCTGGCGCTGGTGGGCGACGGCCTCATCCCGGCGGACGACCGTGCCGCCAAGAACGCGGCCGCGGCCCGCGCCGGGCGGCTCGCCGTCGAGCTCGCAGGGCGGAACGGCGGCTCGCGCCCCTTCCTCGACCGCCGGGCGCTGCTGAACGCGATGGCCGGCATCGCCGCCACCGGCGGGTCGACCAACGGCGTGCTCCACCTGCTGGCGATCGCCCGCGAGGGCGGGGTCGCGCTGACGGTCGACGAGCTCACCGAGGTCGCGGCGCGCACTCCCGTCATCGCCAGCCTGGCCCCCTCGGGGCGCTGGGTGGCCGAGGATCTCCACCGGGTCGGGGGGACCGGGGCCGTGATCCGGGAGCTGATCCGCGGGGGCTTCCTCGACGGGGAGGCGCCGACGGTGGAGGGCGCCTCCCTCGCGGCCGCCACCGCCGGCGCGCCGCCACCCGACGGCGACGTCGTCGCGGCGGTCGAGCGCCCCTTCAAGCCGACCGGCTCGCTCTTCTGCCTGCGCGGGAACCTCGCCCCGGAGGGGAGCCTGACCAAGCTCGCCGGCACGGAGCGAGGTCGCCAGTCGGGCCCGGCCCGGGTCTTCGACGGCGAGGAGGCCTGCGCGGAGGCGGTCCGCTCGGGGCACGTCGTCGCCGGCGACGTGCTGGTGATCCGCTACGAGGGTCCGGCCGGGGGGCCGGGGATGCGCGAGATGCTGAGCGTCACCGCCTCCGTCGTCGGCGCCGGCCTGGGCGAGGCCGTGGCGCTCGTGACCGACGGCCGCTTCTCCGGCGCCACACGGGGCCTCATGGTCGGTCACGTCGCTCCCGAGGCCGCCCGCGGCGGGCCCCTCGCCGCCGTGCGCGAGGGTGACCGCATCACGATCGACGTGCCGGCGGGCACCCTCCGCCTGGAGGTGGACGACGACGAGATCGAGCGCCGGATGGCCTCCTGGCGGCCCCCCGCGACCACCGTCGACTCAGGGGTCTTCGCGCGCTACCGGGCCCTGGTGGGCTCCGCCTCGGAGGGCGCCGTCCTCCGCCCGCCATCCAACTAGGGATCTCCTTTGAGGGCGCCAGCGACCCCGGCCGACGCCTACGCGGCGCACCCCAGGATCCAGCCCTCTTCCTCGACCACAACACGGCGCTCGAGCTCGTCGAGCTTTGTGGAGTCGAACCAGGCTCCGAGCGTTCCCTCCCGATCGGGGTCGAAGGCCCAGCGACACATGAGCCTGACCTGCGCCTGATCTCTAATCACACCAGGCGCCGCGGCCACCTCGTTCACCTCCGCCTTCGGGATGATCCCCGGCCAGATCTCGGCGTGAAGGACACGCGGCCCCGTCGTGGGAACGGGATGGGACGTGAAGCCGGTCTCAAAGGGCCAGACCTGGCTGGCATCTGCGAGGCCTGGATCATTGCGAAGAGCTCGTACACGGGGAATGCCAACCAGGGCTTGGCTTCCCACGCTGCCCGCTCCGTAGAGCTGCCAGGTCTCCTTGACGCCGCCCATCGCTTTCTCGGTAAGGCGAAGCCGTTCGAGATCACCGCCGTTGGCGGGGAACGGGAATGCGAAAAGACCGGTCTTGGTCGGGGTCAGATGAGGCCCGTGTTCCGTTCTGGGACAGCCCCAGAACGGACCCGGGTCTCCTCCGAGCCGCTGGTTCAGGCGACCGGCAACGACGAAGCGGTCGTTGCGATTTAGATGGTCGTCCGTCACTTGCTCTTCGAGCAGGTCCCAGATCGCTCGCCAAGGCTTCGTCGTGTCACTTCCAAGGGAGACTCCGAGGCCGGCTGGGTAGCCGTAGGGAAAATCGAAGCCGACGAGCACCCGGCGACCTTTCGCGACGTGAACTCGTAGCCGCTCGCGGACGTGGGCGAACGCGCCCTCGCGGCCTCGCCAGTAGGTCTCACCGCAGTACTCCGGCGCAGGCAGTTCGCCGACCCATATCGCGTCTTTCGAGGGCTTCTTCGGCGACAGACTGCTCGCGGCGCTCCAGTCGATGAACATGTACGCGTCGAACAGCGTCATGGGCAAAGCCTATGTGGTCGCCCGGGGCCCGCCAGCCTTCAGAGCGGGCACATCCCGACGAGAACCACGGTCCTACTGGACCAGCTCGTAGATCTTGAAGAGCGGCAGGTACATCGCGATGACCACGAGGCCCACGATCGCGCCGACGGCGAGCATCATGATCGGCTCGAGGATGGAGGTGAGCGACTTCACGGTCGCCGCGACCTCGTCGTCGTAGAAGTCGGCGACCTTCTGGAGCATGCCGTCGAGGTTTCCGGTCTCCTCGCCCACGGCGAGCATCTGCGTGACCATGGTGGGGAAGACCCCCACGGCGGCGAGCGGGGCGGCGAGCTGCTCGCCTTGGCGCACCCGGTCGGCGACGCCACCCATGGGGTCGGAGATGACCCGGTTGCCCGAGGCCCGCGCGGTGATGTCGAGCGCCTGCAGGATCGGGACGCCCGAGGCCGTCAGTGTGCCGAGGGTGCGGGCGAACCGGGCCACCGCGATCTTGCGCACCATGTCCCCGATCTTCATGGGGAAGCGCAGCTTGAGGGTGTCCCAGATCTTGCCGCCGGAGTCCGAGCGCCGCCACTTGCGGAAGACGAAGACGATCACGAACGGGGCCAGGAGGACGACGTACCAGTAGCTGCGCATCATGTCGGACGCGGTGATCATCGCCTGCGTCAGAGCCGGCAGCTTGCCCCCGAGGTCCGAGTACATCTCGGCGAAGACCGGGATCACGAACATCACCATGGCGACGAGCATCAGCACGGCGAAGCCGCCGATCAGCGCCGGGTACATCATCGCGCTCTTGACCGTCCGCCGGAGGTTGTCGTCCTTCTCCAGCTGGTTCGCGACGCGCTCCAGCACGACGTCGAGGTTGCCGCTGCTCTCGCCCGCGCTCACCATCGAGACGAACATCTCGTTGAAGACGCGCGGGTGCTTGGCCATGGCTTGGGACAGGGCCAGGCCGGCCTCGACGTCCATCCTCACCGCGATGATGGCGCGCTTGAGTGGCTTGGAGCTGGTCTGCTCCTCCAAGACGTGCAGGGCGCGGAGGATGTTGAGGCCGCTCGACACCATGGTCGCCAGCTGCCGCGACATGACCGCCAGCTCGCGGCCCCTCACCGGGGTGAGGCGCTCGAACAGCTCCTCCACGCTCGGAGCCGCGCTCTTCTCCTCGAGATCGAGCACCACCAGCCCCCGCAGGCGCAGCTGCGCCGCGACGGCCGCCTTGGACTCGGCCGAGAGCTCGCCGGAGCTGGTGCGCCCGCCGCGGTCCCGTGCGCGATAGGTGTAGGTGAGCGTGCTCACGACGCCACCCTCACCCGGCCGAGCAGGCGAGCGAGCTCTTCCTCGTTGCTGGCGCGCTCGCCGGCCTCCTTGTGGCTGATCCTGCCCGCGCGCACCAGGGCGGCGAGCGATCCGTCGAGCGACTGCATGCCGAACTGCGACCCGGTCTGGATGGCCGAGTAGATCTGGTGGGTCTTGCCCTCGCGGATGAGGTTCCGGACCCCGGGCGTGGGCATGAGGACCTCGCAGACCACGACCCGGCCGCCCGAGACCGTGGGGACGAGCTGCTGACAGCAGATGCCCTCGAGCGCGTTGGCCAGCATCACCCGCACCTGCTGCTGCTGGAAGGGCGGGAAGACGTCGATCACGCGGTCGATGGTCTGGGGGGCGTCGGATGTGTGGAGGGTGGCGAACACGAGGTGCCCGGTCTCGGCGGCGGTGAGGGCGATCTGGATCGTCTCCAGGTCGCGCATCTCGCCGACCATGATCACGTCGGGGTCCTGGCGCAGGGCGCTGCGCAGGGCGGCGGGGAAGGAGCGCGTGTCGGCGCCCACCTCGCGCTGGTTCACCATCGAGTGCTTGCTGGAGTGCAGGAACTCGATCGGATCCTCGACCGTCATGATGTGGCAGCTACGTGTCTGGTTGATCTCGTCGATGAGCGAGGCGAGCGTGGTGCTCTTGCCGGACCCGGTCGGACCGGTGACGAGGATCAGACCGCGGTGCTTGGTGGTCCAGGTGTGCAGGGAGGAGGGAAGGCCCAGCTCCTCCAGCGGCTTGATCACGGTGGGCACCACGCGGAGCGCGGCGGCCAGGGACCCGCGCTGGAAGTAGGCGTTCACGCGGAACCGCGCGGCACCGGGCACGGCGTAGCTGAAGTCGATCTCGAGGTCGGTCTCGAGTCGCTTACGCTGGTCCTCGGCGAGGATCCCGTAGATCAGCTCCTGGGTGTCGACCCGGGTGAGCACCGGCCCCTTGAGGGGCTGAAGGGCCCCGTTCAGACGCATCAGGGGAGGGGTTCCCGCGGTGATGTGCAGGTCGCTCGCGCCGCTGCGCAGCACGGTGGCGATCAGTTCGGCGAGGTCGACCATGGCGTCCTTTGCTGGGTAGCGGCGCGCGTGCGCCGTCGGGAGTGGTATCGGCAGCTCGCGCGCGGTCCTAAGCCACGGTGCGCGCCAGCTCCTCGAGCGACGTGTGGCCGGCGAGGGCCTTGCCCAGGCCGTCCTCGGCCAGGGTCCTCATCCCCTCGGCGCGTGCCTGCTTGGCGATCTCGTCCGCCGACGCGCCGGCCACGGCCAGCCGCTTGAGGCGCTCGCTCATGACGAGCATCTCGTAGACGCCGAGGCGCCCGCGGTAGCCGGTCCCGCGACAGCGGTTGCAGCCCACCGGGGTGTAGATCGGCACGGGGTCGCGAAGGCCGGGGGGCAGGTTCGCGCCGGGCACGGCGTGGCGCAGATCATCGAGGGACATCGAGCCCTCCTGGCGGCAGTCGCTGCACAGGCGCCGAGCGAGCCGCTGCGCGAGCACTCCCACGACGGCGGACGACGAGAGGAAGGCCTCCACGCCCATCTCCGTCAGTCGCGTGAGCGCTCCGGCGGCGTCGTTGGTGTGGAGCGTGGCCAGCACGAGGTGGCCCGTGAGCGCCGACTCCACCGCGATCTGCGCCGTCTCGCGGTCGCGGATCTCGCCGATCATGATCACGTCGGGATCGCAGCGCAGGATCGAGCGCAGCCCCGCGGCGAAGCTGAGGCCGGCCTTGGGGTTCACCTGCATCTGGTTGACCCCGACCATCCGGTACTCGACGGGGTCCTCCACCGTGATGATGTTGCGCGCGGCGGTGTTGACCTGGTTGAGGGTGCCGTAGAGGGTGGTGGACTTTCCCGAGCCCGTGGGCCCGGTGACCAGCACGGCGCCGTAGGGGCGCCGATAGCAGCGCTCGAAGCGCTCCAGCACCTCGGGCGTGAAGCCGAGCTCGCTCAGCTGAAGGGGCACGTTGCTCTTGTCCAGCACCCGGATGACGACCTTCTCGCCGTGCACGGTGGGCAGGCAGGCCACGCGCAGGTCGGTCGAGCGGCCGGCGATGGTGAGGCCGATGCGACCGTCCTGGGGCATCCGCCGCTCGGCGATGTCGAGGTCGGCCATGATCTTGATGCGGCTGACCACGCCCCCCGAGATGCGGCTGGGGACGGCGGTGGCCTGACGCAGCACCCCGTCCACGCGGTAGCGCACGATCATCTGGCGGGCCTGGGGCTCGAAGTGGATGTCGGAGGCGCCCTCCTCCACCGCGCGGCTGATGACCGAGTTCACGAAGCGCACCACCGGCGCCTGGTCGACCGCGTTGTCGAGGTCCATGCCGCGCACGCCGTCGTCGGCGCGCGCCTCCTCGGCCAGGTCCTCCACGACCTCGTCGACCTCACGGGTCTCACGGAGCACCGACGCGATGTCCTCGGGCAGCGCCAGCACCGGGCGGATGTCCCGCCGGGTGACCATGCGCAGGTCGTCGATGGCCAGCACGTTGAGCGGGTCGGCCATGGCCACCACGAGCGTGCCGTCGGAGTCGAGGCCCACGGGGACGGCGGAGTAGCGGCGTGCGGAGCGATCGTCGATCAGGTGGGCCACGCTCGGGTCGACGCCGTCGGCCAGGCTCTGGAAGTCCACGCCCATGCGCTGGGCGATCGCTCGCGAGACCTGGTCGCGGGACAGGCGCCCGTCGGCCACCAGCAGGTCGCCCAGCCGGCGCCCGTCGGCCTTCTGGCGGGCCAGCACGCCCCCCAGCTCGTCGGCGGTGAGCAGGCCCATGCTCACGAGCACCTCGCCCAGCGGTGCCGAGCGGGACACCGAGAAGCGCTCCTGACGAGCGAGCGCGGGTGAGGTGTGCGGGGGGGTCGGCGGCATCGCGAGGATCCTTCTCGTGGAAGTCACCGCTCACATCGGCCGCGGAGGCGCTTACTTGAGCGGCCCCGGTGCTCACGTCCGCGACGCCCCTGCCGAGACACGGGGGGTGACCCGATGCACCGAGATCGAGGAGTGCGCGTGACCAAGCCCCCCGTGCGTCGCCTTCTCGCGGCCGTCGCCTGCGCGGCGGCGATCGCGGGGACAACCGCCTGCGGATCCGGCGGAGACGACTCCCAGGACCCGGTCGCCCAGCCCCCGGCGTCCACGGCGCCCGCCGTCGACGTGGTCGCCCCCGTGGCCGTGGGCCAGAAGCTCACGCCCGGAAAGGCGACCCCGGATTCGGTGAGGCGTGCGCTCGCCTCGGGCGACACCATCCTGCTCGCCTTCCTGGCCAACGGCCCGGCCGACGACGGCGCCGTGCGCACCTCGCTCGGCCGCGTCCACGGCGCGGCCGACGTCCGCACGTTCGTGTTCGACAACTCGGGTGACGATGCGGGCGACCTGGTGGAGTCGCTCTCGGTGGTCGAGACGCCGACCGTAGCGGTCGTGGACGGCAGCGGCCGCCTCAGCAGCCGCTGGGTCGGGCTGGTCGACGCGGACATGGTGCGCCAGGCGATCGCCGACGCGGAGGCCGACTGACCCTGCCCGTCGCGCCGGCCCACGGCCGGGCCCCGGGCTGGACCCCCGGCCGCCACCGGGGCGTAGGGTCCCCGGGATGGCCGACGACGATCGCAGCCGCAGGCGCGAGCGGTTCATGCGCGAGTTGGCGTCCCGCGACCTGTACGAATGGTTCGGGATCCCACCCGACGCCGGCGACGACGCCATTCGTGAGGCGGCCGAGCGAAAGCGACGCGAGCTGAGCACCACGCCGATGCCCCAGAAGAAGCGCTCGATGGAGCGCGCCTTCTGCGACCAGGGCGAGAAGGCGCTGCTGCGCCCCGATGTGCGCCGTGAGTACGACTCCCTGCTGCAGGGCGGCTCCGCCGTGGGGACCGGCGCCGAGCGCGCCGCCGCCCGCAACGTGGCCGAGCGCGAGGCCCGGCTCAAGGCGGCTCGCGAGCGGATCCAGCACTACGGCGCCGACGACGCGCGCATGGCGCCAGGGGCGGCGACCCTCCTGGCGTCTCCCGACGTCCGCACCGAGCTGCAGGCCGAGCGATCGGCGGCGGGTGGGATCGACTCGGCCGAGCAGGCGCTGCGCACCGCGCGCCAGGCGCGGTCGACCGGGCGCTACACGCGGGCCCTCGCGCACGCCGAGCGCGCCCACCAGCTCGATCCGTCGCCCGGCGCCCTGACGGTGCTGGCCGGGGCGCGCCGCGACGTGGGCGATCTCTCGGGAAGCGAGAGCGCGGTCCGCGAGAGCCTCCGCCTGCTGCCCACGGCGCGCGAGAACGCTCCCGGGTGGATCGCCCTCAGCGCCACGCTGCGCGCCCGGGGCGACCTGGAGGGGGCGGCCCAGGCGGCCCTGCGCGTGATCGAGGAGGACGACGAGGACGCCCACGGCTGGCGCGCCCTGGCGATGGCCCTCGCCGACCAGGGGGAGGCGCTGCGGGCGGGCGACGCCTGGGAGCGCTCGGCCCGCCTGGGCCTCGACGTGCCCGGCGCCCTGGCCGGGCTCCAGCAGCTCCGCAAGGACTCGCTGGCCCGCGGCGAGCGCCTTCCGGCGGCCGACGTCGAGGCCCGCATCTCACGCCTCCGGGAGAGGTGACCCAGCCGCCGTCGGTTACGAGCGGCAAGGACGCCGCGGTAGGCCCCCCAGGAGTCGTTCCGACGGCGGCGTTCAGGATCCAGGCGGCGTCCAAGGGGCGGGGGGTTGGCCCCGGGCAACGGGGGTGGCCCGCCACGAGCCGGTGACGTAGCCTGCCGGCACGCACCCACCGAGGAGGGAGCCTCCATGGACATCGACATCGGGAAGATCACCGACGAGGCCAAGAAGATCATCGACGAGCGCGGCGGCGTCGACGCTCTGAAGGAGGACGCCGGCGAGCTGAAGGACATCGTGGAGGGCGAGGGGAGCACCACCGACAAGGCGAAGGCCGCGGTCGAGGCGATCAAGGACCCCGGCGCCCCCGGCGAGGAGAAGCCGCCCGCGAAGGCCTAGGGCCCGAGGCACGCCCGGTCGCTAGGAGGTGCGCAGCTCCTCGGCCGGGAGGTCGTCCGGGAGCGGGACCTCCTGGGGAGGACGCGGCTCCGCGTCGTCCCAGTCGGTGTACGCGAGGCCGTCGCGGCCGTTGTGGTCGCCGGCGCCGCCCAGCGCCAGCACCAGGCACGCGTCCGGGCCACGGTTCAGCACGCGCCGCCGCAGCTCGGGGGCCACGCGCAGCAACTCGCCCTCGGCCAGGTGGTGCTCCTCACGCTCGACCTCGACGGTGAGGGTGCCCCGCAGCACCAGATAGACCTCCTCCTGGTGCTCGTGGCGGTGGATGCGCCCGCGCTCGCCGGGGGCGAGGCGCATCTGGTTGATGCCGAAGGTCGAGACGCCCAGGGCCCGGCGCAGGGACACGAACCGCTCCGTCGTGGCGGGATCGAGTCGCGCCACGCTGATGCCGGACTCCACGGTGCCAGAATACCGGCGATGAGCTCCCGCGCGTCGCCCCACCGCGCCCGCGACGGCCACCACCACCGGCCGTGAACTCCCTACGAGGGTTCATCGACTCGCTCGAGGCGTTCGCCGAGCGCCTGGCGGCCGTGCACTGGGGTCTGCTCGCGCTGGCGATCGGGCTCGGCGTCCTGAACCTGGCCCTGCGCTCGCGGGCATGGCAGCAGATCCTGCGGGCCGCGATGCCCGGCGAGCTGATCCGCTTCCGCACGGCGTTCGGGGCCTATTGCTCGGGTGTGGGGGTGAACGCGATCGTTCCGGCGCGCGCCGGAGACGTGGTGAAGATGTTCCTGGTGGTCCGCGCGAACCCGCGGGCGCGGTACGCCACGCTCACGGGCACCCTGGTGGCCGAGACCCTGTTCGACTTCCTGGTGGCGGGCGTGCTCCTGGTGTGGGTGCTGTTGGCCGGCGTGCTCCCCGGCGTGCGCTTCCCCGACCTGCCCGCCTTCGAGCTGTCGGCCGCCGTGCGCCATCCCGAGATCACCCTCCTGATCGTCCTGGCGCTGGCCATGCTGGCGGTGGTGCTGGCCCGGCGCGTCCGGAGCTTCTGGCGCCAGTTCGGGCAGGGCCTCGCCATCGTGCGCACGCCGAGCCTCTACCTGCGCTCGGTGGTCAGCTACCAGGCCCTCGGCTGGTGCTGCCGGGTGGCCGCCGCCTCCGCCTTCCTCGAGGCCTTCGGGGTGCCCGGGAGCCTCCGCAACGCGCTCATCGTGCAGGTGGCCGGGAGCCTCGGCAGTCTGCTGCCCGCCACGCCCGGTGGGCTCGGGCCGAAGCAGGCGCTGCTCGTGGTGATGCTGGCCGGGGAGGCGGGGCGGACGGATGTGCTCGCCTTCAGCGCGGGGATGGAGGTGTCGCTGCTGGTGGCGAACGTCGCCCTCGGCGCGGCCTGCCTGGCGCTCATGATCCGCAACCTGAACTTCCGGCACGCGATCGCGGAGGCCCGGGCGCGGGGCGCGAGCTCGGCCCCGGATCCTCCGACGCCCTAGCGACTCGGCAGGCTAGGCCGGGACCGAGGGGCGACCGCGTCGCCCGGCGTTGAGGGCCCGCGCCACGTCGCTCAGCGAGAGCATGCCCAGGAGCCGCTGCCCGTCCAGCACAAGGCCGTGCGCCGAGTTCGCGGCCCGGAGGACGTCGACCGCCTCCATCACGTCCTGGTCCTCTCTCAGCTCCGGCACCCGCTCCAGCGGCGTCATGAGGTCGGCCACGCGGGTCGTCGGCCAGTCCTCGCGCGGCACCTCGGCCAGGCGCCGCAGCTCCAGGAGGCCGACGACCCGGTCGTCGAC
>JAXIPH010000138.1:0-10119 GCA_045403035.1 Thermoleophilia bacterium
CGCTCGGTGGCGCCCTTACGGGCGACCGCGTACTGCTCGGGGGTCAGCCGCTCGCGCCAACCGGCCTCGCGCTCGCGGGGGTCATCGGCCCTCGGTCCCTCCAGAAACGCATTTGAGATACGCAACAAATGTCGCACAAGATGCCTGGACGGCGACCGGACGGGTGAAGAATGGTCCCCGGGTGGCCGAAACAGCCAGGGTGACTCGGCTCCCCAAACTCGCCGTCGTGCTGGCCCTCTTGGCCGCGCCGCCGTTCGCCGCGGGGGCCTCCCAGCCGCCTCCGATCGTCATCGTCACGCCCCCGCCGGCGGCCACCGCCCCGGCGCCAGTGGTTGCGCCACCGCCGGTCGCGGCGCCCCCTGAGGCGGCGCCCGTGCCGCCGAGCCCCTTCAACTGGGCCCGCCCTGCGGCGCTCCGACTCGCGGCGAGCGGCCTCTGGCCCGAGCTCGCCACGGCCGACCTCGGCCGCGATGCCACCAAGGCCGACCTCGACCGCGCCATCGGCATCCTTCGCGGCCGCCCGGTCACCAGCCCCGACCCGGCCTCCCCCGCCAGCGCCATCATCGCCAACCTGCGCTTCGTGCGCGCACTGGACCTCGAGCCCGAGCGCCGCGGCCTGATGGCCCTGGCGACGGCCGACGGCCAGCGCCTGCGCCTGCCCTCGGGCTTCGGCAGCGAGGTCCTCGCCCGCGAGCTGGGCCTGGTCCACAACTACCCCACGGGCCGCGACGACCTGGAGCGGGCCCGCCGCGAGCCGGTGCACCTCGCCGACATCGTGGGCAAGCTCGACCGCGCGCGCCAGGTGTCCTCCTGGACCCGCGCGCGGCTGCTGCGCTACCGCACGATCCAGCTGCTGGCCATGTCGCCGCAACGCCTTGCGGTGGTGCAGGCCGCCATCGCCCAGGTGGGCCAGCCCTACGTCTGGGGCGGCGACTGGCCGGGTATCCGCTCGCCCTGGGGAGCCCAGGCTCATGGCGGATTCGACTGCTCCGGCTTGGTGTGGTGGGCCTTCAAGGGGGCGCCCGGGACGAGCCAGATGTCGCTGGGGAGCGACATCGTGGGCCGCACCGCCGACCAGATGGCCTTCGAGCGTCCCAAGGAGCGCCTGCCGGTCGCCGCCGCCGGCCCCGGCGACCTCGTGTTCTTCGGACCGGCGGGCCCCAAGAGCACGCGCGGGACGATCGGGCACGAGGGCATCACGCTCGGCAACGGCTGGATGATCCAGGCCTCCGGCTCTCGCGGGGGCGTGGCGATCAGCCACCTGGACGACTACTGGCCGTCGGCGACCGCGTTCGCCCGCCGCCCGGCGGCTCTCGGCCCCTAGACCGGCTGCTCGACACCCGCCCGCACCGGGGTGTCGAGCATGCGCCGCGACACCTCCCAGAGCCGCTTCGCGTTCTCAGGGTCGAGCGCGTAGGCGGCGACGCCCGAGCCGCCCCCCTCCCAGACGACGCCGTCGGCGACGCCCACCGCCTCGTTGCCGTCCTCGAAGTAGCGGCCGCCGATGCCCTCGAGCTGAGGCGACGTCGCCACCAGCACGCTCGTCGCGGCCCCCTGCTCGAGCGTCTTGAACGTGTACTTGCCGGAGTCGACGATGCCCGCCAGGTACTCCGGGTCGAGGTGGCGCGTCAGGTTGCTGGCCAGGATCGCCCCCGGGTGGACGGCGTTCGCGGTGATGCCGTCGCCGGCCCACCGGCGCGTCGCCTCGACCGCGAAGAGGACGTTCGCGGTCTTGGACTGCCCGTAGGCGAGCACGGGGTCGTAGGGACGCGAGGTGAAGTTCAGGTCGTCGAAGATCACCGGCGACGCCCGGTGCCCCACGGAGCTGAGCGAGACGATCCGCGCGTCGCCGGCCTCGGCGAGGGCGTCGTGCAGCCCGAGGGCCAGGGCGAAGTGCCCGAGGTGGTTCGTCGCGAACTGCATCTCACAGCCCTCCGGGGTCAGCTGGAGGTCGGGCAGCGACATCACGCCGGCGTTGTTGACGAGCACGTGCAGCGGCCCGCTCCAGCCCGCGGCGAAGGCGGCGACCGACCCGCGGTCGGCCAGGTCGACCCGACCGACGTGGACGGCGGTGTTGCCGGTGGTGGCGGTGATGTCGCCGGCCGTCCGCTCGCCGGCGCCGGTGTCGCGCACGGCGAGCGTCACATCGGCGCCCGCGCCGGCCAGCGCGCGCGCCGTCTCGATGCCGATGCCCGACGAGCCGCCGGTCACGATTGCCCGCCTGCCGGAGAGGTCGATCCCGCCGACGACCTCGGCGGCCGTGGAGTCGAAGCCGAAGGGGGTGGTGATGCGTGTCATCGCTGTCGCCTCTCGCGTGCCTGAAGGGGTCGCCGGAGGTATGCTCCCTTAAGCGGAGAGTCCTCCGGTCTTCGGCGAGCTTAGCGGAGGGTCCTCCGTTTATCAACGAGGGGCGACGAGATCGGGGTCGGGGTGACGGGTGGCGAGGCTTCTCGTCCGCTGCGAGCGGACGCCCGCCAGAATCGCGAGAAGCTGCTCAGCGCCGCCCTGGCCGCGTTCGCGCGCTCCGGGGCTGACGCATCGCTCGACGCGATCGCCCGCGATGCCGGCGTGGGGATCGGCACCCTCTACCGCCACTTCCCGACCCGCGAGGCGCTCGTCCTCGCCGCCTACCGCCACGAGGTCGACCAGCTCTGCGAGGCGGCGACGGAGCTGCTCGACAGCCTGCCGCCCGACCGCGCCCTGCGCGAGTGGATGGATCGCGTCGCCCGCTACGTGATCGCCAAGCAGGGGCTGGCCGACGCGCTCAAGGCGGCCACCGCTGCCGATACCGCCCCGCTGCCGGCGGTCTACGGACAGGTGCTGACCGCGCTCGAGGCCCTGCTCGACGCCGGCGCGAGAGCCGGCACGATCCGTTCCGACCTGAGCGCCGACGACGTCATGCGCGCGATGAGCGGCCTCATGCAGCTCAACCCGCACAGCGACTGGCAGGACCAGGCACGCCGCCTGCTGGACCTGCTCATGGACGGCCTGCGGGCGGGCGCTCGCCCGATCACGTAGCGCGGTGGGCCTGAGCCTCAGGCGCCCAGCGCCGGCTCCCCAAGGTTCGCGAGACGCGCGTTGTGGCGGTAGTCGATCGGCACCGTCACCAGCGCGGGGCCATCGCCCGCGAAGGCGGCCTCCAGGGCAGCGGTCAGGGCCGGGCCGTCGGTGGCCTGGCGATGGCTCCAGCCGAACGCGCGCGCCAGATCGTCCCAGTCGGGATTGCCGAAGTGGATGGCCGTGGTGTGGCCGTAGCGGCGCTCCTGCTTCCAGCCGATGACGCCGTAGGCGCCGTCGACCCACACGACCGCGACGACGCGCACCCCCAGGCGCGTGGCGGTCTCCATCTCCTGCACGTTCATCAGGAACCCGCCGTCCCCGCAGACCGTCACCACCCGGCGCTCGGGCATGGCCAGGCCCGCGGCGATGGCGCCGGGCAGGCCGATGCCCATGGTGGCGAAGCCGTTGCTGATGATGATCGTGCCCGGCTCGTACGCCGGGAACAGGCGGCCGAGCCACAGCTTGTGGGCGCCCACGTCCGAGATGAGGATGTCCGCGGGCGCCATGGCCGCCCGGATGGCCCCGATGGCGGCCAGCGGGCTCACCACCCCCGGGCGCTCGGTGGTGGCGCGCAGCTCGGTGGTGACGGCCACGCGCAGGCGGGTGACGTAGGGCGGCATGGGCCCGGCGGGCAGCTCCTCGCGGAGGGCCGTGAGGGCATCGGTGACATCCCCCACCAACTCGATCTCGGGGATGTAGTCGCCGTCCACCTCGGCCGGGCGGGCGTCGATGTGCACGATCCGCTTGGGGGTCCCGCCGTTCCAGGCCGCGGGGCCGAACTCCACCAGGTCGTAGCCGGCGCAGATCACGACGTCGGCCTCGTCGAGCCCGGCGGTCATGCTGTCGCGGGCCTGGACCCCCACGGCGGGGAGCGACAGCGCCGAGCGGTCGTCCAGGGCGCCCTTGCCCATGAAAGTGGGGCAGGCCGGGATGCCGGTGTGCTCGCAGAGGGCCCGTAGGGCGGGGGCCGCGCCCGCGCGGATGACCCCGTTGCCGGTGAGGATCACCGGCCGCTTCGCCGAGCGGATGATGGCCGCCGCCTCGCCGATGCCCGCCTCGTCCGGGTGGCTGTGCTCGGGCCGGCTGCGGCCCAGGGGCCGCATGGAGGAGGGCAGCTCGGCGGCGGCGATCGTCTCGGACAGCTCGAGGTGGGTCGGCCCCGGGCGCTCCGCTTCGGCCACCTTGAACGCCTTGCGCACCACCTCGGGCACGGTCTCGGGACGCTCGATGCGCGCGTTCCACTTGGTCACCGGGCGCAGCATGTCGACCACGTCCACGTACTGGTGGCTCTCCTTGTGCACCAGGTCCAGGCGCACCTGCCCCGTGATCGCCACCATCGGCGCGTAGTCGAGGTAGCCGTCGCCGACGCCCGTGATGAGGTTGGTGGCGCCCGGCCCGAGGGTCCCCAGGCACACGCCCGCGCGGCCCGTGAGGCGGCCGTGCACGTCGGCCATGAACGCGGCGCCCTGCTCGTGGCGCACGATCACGATCTCGATCGAGGAGTCCCGGAGGGCCTCGACGATCTCGAGGGTCTCCTCGCCGGGGATCGCGAAGATGCGCTCGACGCCCTCGGACTCGAGGCAGCGCACCATCAGCTCCGCAGCCTGCAGAGGACCCCCCTTCCCGAATCCGGCGCCTGAGGCGCCTCCGAGGATATCCTCGGAGCCCGAGGCATGGCCCACAGGGGAAGAGGTTCAGCATGGCGATTCTCAGCCCGGCCCTCGACCCGGCACAGCCCACGGGGCTGCTGCTGGACGGAGCCTTCGCCCAGTCCGGCGACGACCTGGACGTCGTCAACCCCTACACCGGCGAGACCATCGCCACGGTGGCCGTCGGCGGTCCCCCGGAGGTCGACTCGGCGGTCGCGGGCGCCCTGCGCCACCTTCCGCCGCCGCCGGCGGCCGAGCGCGCCGCCGTGCTGGAGCGAGCCGCGCGCCTGGTGGCCGAGCGCGCCGAGACCTTCGCGCGCACCATCTGCCTCGAGGCCGGCAAGCCGATGAAGCAGGCGCGCGGCGAGGCCGCCCGCTGCGCCGACACGCTCACCTTCTCGGCCGTCGAGGCCCGCTCGCTGGCCGGCGAGATGGTGCCGATGGAGGCCAGCTCGGCCGGCGCGGGCAAGCTGGCCATGATCCTGCGCGAGCCGATCGGCGTGGTGGGTGCGATCTCGCCCTTCAACTTCCCCCTCAACCTGGTGGCCCACAAGCTGGCCCCGGCCATCGCCGCCGGCTGCCCGGTGGTGCTGAAGCCGGCCTCGGCCACCCCCCTGTCCGCCCTGCTGCTGGCGCGGGCCCTGGCCGACGCCGGGCTGCCCGAGGGCTACCTCGCGGTGGTCATCGGCGCCGGCGGCACGGTGGGCAACGCCATCGTGGACCACCCCGACGTCCCGATGATCTCCTTCACCGGCAGCCCGCCGGTGGGCTGGGGCATCCGCCAACGCCAGCCGCGCAAGGAGGTGGCGCTGGAGCTGGGGAACTCGACTCCCGTGATCGTGCAGGCCGACGCCGACCTGGAGCTGGCGGCCACCAAGCTCGCCGGCTCGGGCTTCACGCACGCCGGCCAGTCGTGCATCTCGGTGCAGCGCGTGTACGTGGAGAGGAGCGCGTACGACGCGTTCCGCGACCTCTTCGTCGCCGCGGTCGAGAAGCTCGTGGTGGGCGACCCGATGGACGACGCGACCGACGTCGGCCCGGTCATCGACGAGCAGAACCGCGACCGCATCGCCGAGTGGATCGACGAGGCGCGCCGCGCGGGCGCCGACCTGCTGACCGGCGGCGAGGTGCGCGACGGCCTGCTGCAGCCGACCGTGCTCGAGGGCATCGACCCCGCGATGAAGGTCTCGTGCGAGGAGGTCTTCGGGCCGGTCGTGGGCATCGCGGCCTACGACACCGTGGACGAGGCCATCGACCTGGCCAACTCCTCCCCCTTCGGGCTCCAGGCGGGCATCTTCACCGCCCGTGCCGACCGGGCGCTGGCCTGGGCCCGGCGGCTGCATTTCGGCGGCGTGCTGGTGAACGAGACGCCCACCTTCCGCGCCGACCAGATGCCCTACGGAGGGGTGAAGGACAGCGGCAACACGCGCGAGGGACCGCACTTCGCGGTGCGCAGCATGACCGAGCCCAAGCTGGTGGTCCTGACCGTCCCGGACGAGTAGAACCCCGCTCGTGAGATCGCGCCTCCTGGCGGCCGCCGCGCTCGCCCTCGCCCTGGCGGTGGCCGCCGGATGCGGCGGGTCGAGCGACGACCAGGCCAAGGCGGGGACCCACGCCGGGCACGACGACTCGACCGCGTCCTCCACCTTCGAGGGCGGGGTGATCGAGCCGCGCCGCGAGGCGCCCCCGCTGCGCCTGAAGGACATCGACGGGAAGACCGTCGACATCACCTCCTACCGCGGCGAGCCCGTGCTGGTGACCTTCGTCTACGCCAACTGCCCCGACGTCTGCCCGCTGATCATGGAGAACCTGCGGCGGGTCCGCTCCCAGGCCGGCCCGCTCGGCAAGAGGATGAAGGTGATCGCGGTCTCGGTGGATCCCAAGGGCGACACGGTCCCGGTGGTGCGGGAGTTCCTCCGCAGGCGCCGTGTGGGCGGCTTCGTGGACTACCTCATCGGCTCGCAGGCCCAGCTCGAGAAGGTGTGGGCGAACTGGCAGATCGCCCGCGGGGTGCCGAAGACCGATCCCGAGCTCGTCGAGCACTCGGGGCTGATCTACGGCGTCACCGGCAGCGGGGAGCTCGCCACCGCCTACCCGGTGGGGTTCGAGGCCGCCGCCATCGTCCGCGACCTGCCGCTCCTGGCCAAGGGCTAGCCGACACCCGGCCGGCGCAGGTCCTGCACGCGCATCCGGGCCACGATCTCCGCGTCGCGCTCCTCGATGCGCACGGCCTCCTCCAGCACCGGCCGCAGATCGTCCGGGGGGATCACGACGACGCCGGCGGCGTCGGCGTAGATCCAGTCCCCGGGGACGACGGTGACCCCTCCCAGGGCGACCGGCACGTTGGCGGCGTAGGGCATCACGACCTCGCCGCCCGGTCGCACCGTCTCCCCGCGGCACCAGGCCGCGAGGCCGAGGTCCACCACCTCGGCGAAGTCGCGCAGCCGGGCATCGGTCACCACGCCGGCCATGCCGAGGTTGACGAGGCGCGACAGCTTCTTGCCGCCCGCCAGCGCCGCGTCGGGGTGGCCCCAGCTCGCGGCCACCAGGACCTTCCCGGACGGCTCGGCGCCCACGGCCTCCCGCAGCATCGGATCGAACTCGTGGACCGCCCCGTCGAGCAGGTCGGCGCGCCGCGGCATGAACTGCATGGTGACGGCGGGCGCCAGCACCCAGCGCTCGGGCGCCGGGCTCACCAGGTCGATGACGTGGGCCCGATGGGGGCGCCGGCGCATCATCGCGTCGCAGATGGCCGAGCAGCTCACGCGCTCGGCGATCGCGCGCAGGTCCGCCTCGGTCAGAGAGCCTCGTGCCGCAGGAAGACCAGCGACGAGTTGTGGCCGCCGAAGCCGAATGAGTTCGAGAGCACCGCCTCCACGGCGACCGACCGGGCGCTCGTGACGTGGTCGAGCGGCGAGGCCGGGTCCGGCTCGTCGAGGTTGATCGTGGGAGGCAGGACGTCGCGGGTGAAGGCCATCAGGAGGGCCACGGCCTCCAGGCCGCCGGCCCCGCCGAGGGCGTGCCCGTGCGCGCCCTTGGTGGACGAGACGGCCGACCCGCTCAGGCCCGCCAGGGCCAGGGCGCGGGACTCGGCCAGGTCGCCGGCCGGCGTCGAGGTGGCGTGCGCGTTGATGTAGCCGACGTCCTCGGGCTCGATGCCCGCGTCGGCCAGCGCCAGGAGCATCGCCCGCGCCGGCCCCTCGCCCACCGGGTCGGGGTCGGTCAGGTGGTTGGCGTCGCAGGTCCCCCCGTAGCCCGCCAGCTCGGCGTAGATGCGCGCCCCGCGCGCCAGCGCGTACTCGCGCTCCTCCAGCATCAGCACTCCGGCGCCCTCGCCGATCACGAAGCCGTCGCGCGCCAGGTCGAAGGGCCGCGACGCCTCGTGGGCCGGGCGGGCGCTCTTGGTGAGCGCGCCCACCCGCCGGTAGCCGGCCACGACCATGGGCGAGATCGGCGCCTCCGCGCCGCCGGCCACCATGGCGTCGGCCCGCCCGTCGCGGAGGAGCACCAGCGCGGTGCCGATCGCGTCCGAGCCGGCGGCGCAGGCGGTGGCGGGCGCGGCCGAGGGCCCGCGCAGGCCCAGGCTGCGGGCGGCCGCGGCGCATGGGGCGTTCGCCAGCGAGAGGGGGATCGCGAGGGGGCTCACCCGGTCGGCGCCGCGCTCGGCGAGCACCCGGTGCGCCTCGAGCAGGGTCTCGGGACCCCCGTGGACGCTCCCGATCGACACCCCGATCCGCTCGGGGTCGGCATCCCTCAGCCCGGCGTCCTCCATGGCGAGGGCCGCGGCGACCGAGGCGAAGCGCCCGGCCCGGTCCATGCGGCGAGCCTCCCGCTGGCCGAATCGCTCGCGGGCGTCCTCGGCGTCCTCGCCGACGGGGAAGGCGGTGATCTCCCCCACCTCGTCGACCTCCACCCGGCTCGCGCCCGAGCGGCCCTCGGCCAGGGCGTCCCAGAAGGAGTCCACCCCGGCACCCAGCGCGCTCACGACGCCCGCCCCCGTCACCACCACACGTCTACGCACCGGGCGATTCTCGCAATCGGAAGGGCGGAATGCCCGTCTTCGCCGTTTCAGATCGGGGAAAGCCGCGGCACGCTGCGGCCCAGCACCGCTCTCAGTACCACTTGCCCCGCACGAAGCCGCCGAAGGCGACCAATCCGACGACGGCGATGATCACGCCCAGCAGGAGGCTCCAGAACACGGCGACGATGATGCCCAGGATCACGAGGATCCCGCCGATGCTGACCCCGCCGATCCTTTTGTCGCTGGTTGCCATTCAACGTCCTTTCAAGGAAGGGTGAGTGGGCATCTTGCCCGATCGGCCACCCTGCAAACGAGGCCGTGGGTCACGGGCGGCCCGAGGCCCCGGGCAGCTCGCACGCATCGCTGGTGAGGTCGCCCTCGGCGGCGATGTCCTGATCCAGCTCGGCAACGGACCGCTCGAAGGCCCCGCCGCCGTAGCGCGAGTAGAGGTGGCGCACCACCTGGCGCGAGCCCACGATCACCTCGTCGCCGTCCACAAGCACCGGCACGCGGCTCTGACCGCTCACCTCCATGACGGCCTCGCGCTCGTCGCGGGGGTAGGGCACCTCCACCAGATCCACGGGAGCCCCGACGTTCTCGATCCCCTGACGGGCGGCGGCGCACCATGGGCACTTCCAGCGGTGAAGGAGGTACACCCGGGGCAGGTTACGCCACCGCGGACCGGATCCGCCGGGCCCAGGCTACGGTGTGACCCGTGCCGGACCCCGTGCCCCACCGCTCACCCCGCCTCATCCTGTGGGAGGGGACCGACGAGTGGCGCGCCGAGGCGGTGACGATGGAGCTCGGCGCGGACGGCGTTCACGCCCACGGCACCCAGCTCGGCGCCGACCCCCTCCCCTACCGGCTCGACTATCGGCTCGCGGCCCCGGCCTTCGTGACCGACAGCCTGGAGGTCGACGTGGCCGGTGACGGCTGGGGGCGCTCGCTGCGCCTGGCGCGTGCCGGCGATGGTGACTGGACGATCGACGCCCGCGCCGAGGGGGATGCCCCGCTCGGGCCCCCGGGGGGCGACGCCGGCCCGCTGCGCGGTGCGATCGACTGCGACCTCGGCCTCTCGCCCCTGACCAACCTGCTGCCGATCCGCCGCGACCGCATCCACGAGACCGTCGCCCGCGCCGACTACGTCATGGCCTGGGTCTCCGTGCCCGACCTCGGCGTGATCGCCTACCCCCAGCGCTACGAGCACGTGCGCCGCCACGACGGCGGCTCGGTGGTGCGGTTCACGTCCCTGGGCGTGGACGAGGGGTTCCAGGCCGACCTCCAGCTCGACTCCGACGGCCTCGTGGTCGTCTACCCCGAGCTCACGCGGAGGATCGCGCCGTGATCGAGGTGCGCAACGACGCCGAGCGGCGCCGCTTCGAGGTGGTC
>JAXIPH010000362.1:0-7146 GCA_045403035.1 Thermoleophilia bacterium
CACCTGCACCGGTCTCCAGCTGGTGAACTTCTGGCAGGACATCCGGCGCGACCTGCGCGACCGCGACCGGATCTACCTGCCGCGGGAGGACATGGCGCGCCTCGGGGTGACCGAGGACGATCTGCGCGCCGACGTCGCGGCGCCGGCGGTGCGCGCGTTGGTCGCGCTCGAGGTGGGGCGCGCGCGCGCCTTCCTGGAGGAGGGCGCCCCGCTCCACCGGTTCGTGCCGCGGCGCGTCTCGCTCGACCTGCGGGCCTTCAGCGCGGCGGGCCTGGCGCTGTGCGACGCGATCGCCCGCCAGGATCACGACACGCTGGCGAGCCGGCCCGCACCCGGCGCCCGCGGGCGCGCTCGCCTGGCGGCCCGGACCGCGCTGCGCATGATGAGGGGGCCGCGGTGACGGTCGACGAGGCCTACGAGCGCTGCCGCGAGATCGCGCGGTCCGAGGCGCGCAACTTCTACTACGGCTTCGTCCTGCTGCCGCCGGAGCGGCGCAGCGGGATCTACGCGGCGTACGCCTTCAGCCGCCGTGCCGACGACGGGGTCGACGACGAGAGCTCGGTGGACCGCCGGCTGGCGTCGGTGGCTGCGCGCCGCGACGAAGTGGAGCGCTGCTACGGCGGCGAGGTGCCGGCCGACGACGCGGTGCTGATCGCCCTGGCGGACACGATCCGCCGCTTCGGCATCCCGCGCGAGCACCTGGACGCCCTGCTGGACGGCGTCGAGATGGACCTGACGGTCGCGCGCTACCCCGACTTCCCGGCGCTGAAGGTCTACTGCGATCGCGTGGCGGGGGCGGTGGGGTTGGTGAGCCTGCGCGTGTTCGGCTTCGACGACCGGCGTGCGCCGGAGCACGCGGCCGACCTGGGCGTGGCCCTGCAGCTCGTGAACATCATGCGCGACGTGGCCGAGGACGCGGGCCGAGACCGCATCTACCTGCCGGCCGACGAGATGCAGGCCCACGGGGTGGCCGAGCGCGACCTGTTGGAAGGTGTCGCGACGCCGGAGTTCCGCCGCCTGATGCGCGACCAGGCGGACCGGGCCCGCGACTACTTCGCCCGGGGCGAGCGCCTGCTGCCGCTGCTCGATCGCCGCGCCCGCATGTGCGTCTCGATGATGTCCGGCCTCTATCGCGAGATCCTCGATCGCATCGAGGCGCGCGACTACGACGTCTTCTCCGGGCGGGTCTCGCTCTCGAGGTCCCGCAAGCTCGCCCTGATGGGCCAGCGCAGCGCCGCGGCCCTGCGGTGACGCACGGGGCGTCGGTGGTGGTCTGCGGGGGTGGCCTGGCGGGCGTCGCCGCCGCCGTGGAGGCCGCCGGGCTGGGGGCGCGAGTCACGCTCGTGGAGCGGCGGCCCTTCCTGGGCGGCAAGGCCTACAGCTTCCGGGACCCCGACACGGGGCGGGAGGTGGACAACGGACAGCACGTCTTCCTGGGGTGCTGCTCGGCCTACATGGCCCTGCTGCGGCAGCTGGGCACCCTGCGCCACACGGTGCTGCAGCGCCGCCTGGACGTCCCCGTGCGCGACCGGGCGGGACGGCGCGGGGCGCTGCGCGCGGCGGCCCTGCCGGCGCCCCTCCACCTGGGTCCCTCGTTCGCGGCCTACCCGCTGCTGTCGGCGCGCGAGAGGGCGGCCGCCCTACCGGCCCTGGCGGCGCTGGCCGCGCTGCGGCCCCCCGCCCGTGAGGCCCTGGACGGCGTCAGCTTCGCCGCCTGGCTCGCCGATCGCGGGCAGGATCCGGGCGCCATCGCCCGGTTCTGGGACCTGATCGTGCTGCCCACCTGCAACGACCGCAGCGATCGCGTCTCGGCGGCGCTCGCCGCCTTCGTCTTCCACGAGGGCTTCCTCCGCACTCCCACCGGCTCGGCCATCGGGTGGTCGCGCGTGGGCCTCTCGCGCCTGGTCGACCCACCCGCGCGCGAGGTGATCGAGGGCCGGGGGGGCCGGGTCCTGACCGGCCGTGCCGTGGCCGAGGCCGGCCCCGGCGGCGTCACCCTGAGCGACGGCGAGCGCCTGGCCGCGGACGGGGTGGTGCTCGCCCTGCCCCCCGACCGGGTGCGCGCCGTGGCACCCGACGCGCTTCCCGCCGACCCCGGCCTGGGCTCGTCGCCGATCGTCAACGTGCACGTCTGGTACGACCGCCCGGTGATGGACGAGCCGTTCACGGCGGTGGTCGACGGCCCGGCGCAGTGGATCTTCAACCGCACCGCCATGGGGCACGGCGGCGGGGTGGGGCACCACCTGGCGGTGTCGATCTCGGGGGCCCGTGACGAGGTGGACGTGCCCCGCCACGAGCTCGCGGGCCTCATCCGGGCCGAGCTGGAGCACCTGCTGCCGGCCGCTCGGCAGGCCACGGTGATGGCGAGCGCGGTGGTGAAGGAGCCGCAGGCCACCTTCGCGTCGGCCCCGGGCCAGGCCGCGCGCCGCCCCGGTGCCGCGACCCCGCTGCCCGGGGTCGCGCTCGCCGGCGCCTGGACCGCCACCGGGTGGCCGGCGACCATGGAGGGGGCGGTGCGCAGCGGCATCCGCGCCGCGCGGCTGGCCGTTCCGCTCGCCGGCTCGGCGAAGGCTGACTCCCTGTGACCGATGTTACGATCGAGCGGTTGCCCTCCCACCTTTGAGGGATCGCGGGATGCCCCAGCTCCGAGACGAGCGCCGCCACCTTCCCGCCCCCCGCTCCGGCGCGGCGGGGGCCCGGCTGCGGGCCTCGGTCGCGGCGCTCGTCGCGGCGTGGCTGGCGTCCGCGACGGCCGCCTGGCGGCGCCTGGTGATCCTCGCGATCGCGGCGCGGCGCAGGGCCGCGACGGTGGGCTCCGGGTGGCAGGAGGCCGCCATCGCCCTGGGCGCCTACGGCGTCTACAACCTGGTCAAGGGCTTCTGGGGCGGCAGCCTGGAGGAGGGCCGGCGGAATGCCGCCTCCCTGGTCGACCTCGAGCGCACGCTCGGCATCAACGTGGAGCCCGACCTCCAGGGTTTCTTCATCTCCCACCACCTCGGCATGCCCTTCTGGAACACCTTCTACGTCGGCAGCCAGGTGATCGTGCTGCCGCTGACGCTGTTCCTGGTGTACCGCTACCGCCGCGACTCCTACGCCTTCCTGCGCAACATGGCGCTGCTCTCGTGGTCGGCGGGGCTGGTGTGGTACGCCCTCCAGCCCGTGGCGCCGCCGCGGCTACTGGCCTCCGGCTTCACCGACACGGTCACCTCGCAGACGTTCGTGGACCTCGACTCACCGCTGGTGCGCGCCTTCTACAACCCGGTCGCGGCGATGCCGAGCCTGCACGTGGGCATGGCGCCGGTCGTGGCCTGGGCGCTCTGGCGGCTGACCCCGTGGGCGTGGTCGCGCGCCCTGGGCCTCGCCTACCCGGTCCTCGTGGCGGTGTCGATCGTGGTCACGGGCAACCACTACGGGCTGGACATCGTCGGCGGGCTCGCGGTGGTGCTGCCGGCCGCGGCCCTCGCCTCGCTGCTCGTGCGCGAGCCCCGCCCCCGCGAGCCCCGGCCGGCGGCCGCGAGGACCGGGCCCGCAAGCGGGGACATTCGGCCGGGACCGCCCGGGAGCGGAACCGCCTAGCATCGGGGGGACCCCGCCCCGCCACTGCCGAGGCCCCCCTGACCGGCGCCGCAGCCCCGCTCCTCGCGCTCCCGCTCCAGGCGGTGGGAGCGCTCGGCGGAGCGGTGGACCAGGAGCACCTCTTCCAGGCCCGCCAGATGCAGGCGCTGTCGCTCGGGTGGCACATCGTGATCGTGTGCTTCGGCGTCGCCTTCCCCGCGATCGTGCTCTTCGCCGAGGGCCTCTACCTTCGCACCGGCGACCCGATCTACAAGGCGCTCGCCAAGCGGTGGTCCAAGGCGATGCTGGCGCTGTTCGCCGTGGGGGTCGTGTCGGGCACGATCCTGTCGTTCGAGCTCGGCATCCTGTGGCCGGAGTTCATGGCCACCTTCGGCGAGGTCTTCGGCCTGGCGTTCGCCCTTGAGGGCTTCTCGTTCTTCGTCGAGGCCATCTTCATCGCGATCTACGTCTACGGCTGGGACCGCCTGCCGCGACGCGCCCACTTCCTGGCCGGCCTTCCGATGGTCGTCGCGGGCCTGACCGGCTCCTTCTTCGTGCTGTCGGTCAACAGCTGGATGAACGAGCCCACCGGCTTCGACCTGGTCGACGGGGCGGTCACCAACGTGCACCCGTGGAGCGCCCTGCTCAACGACAACCTGTGGCACGAGATGGTGCACATGACGCTCGCCGCCTACATGGTGGCCGGGTTCAGTGTGGCCGGCGTCTACGCATGGGGCTGGCTGCGCGGACGACGCGACCGGTACCACCGCATCGGTCTGGTGATCCCGTTCACGATCGCCGCGCTCGCGGCACCGGCGCAGGTGGTGGTGGGCGACTGGGCAGCGCGGAAGGTGGCCGAGGCCCAGCCCACCAAGCTGGCCGCCTTCGAGGGCCTCGGCACGACCACCGAGGGCGTACCCATCCACCTGCTGGGCTGGTACCGCGACGGAGAGATCGTGGGCGGCATCGAGATCCCGCGCCTGCTCTCGATCCTGGCCGCCCATGACCCCGACGCGACGGTCCAGGGGCTCGACGCGGTCCCTACCGACGACCAGCCGCCGGTGAACGTCGTGCGCATCGCGTTCCAGGCGATGGTCGGCATCGGCACCGCACTCGTGCTGCTGGCGGCCCTCTACCTGGTCACCTGGTGGCGGCATCGCCGGCCGCCCCGCTCGGTGTGGTTCCATCGCGCCGCCGTGGTGGCCGGGCCCGCCGCCGGGATCGCGCTCATCTGCGGGTGGATCACCACCGAGGTGGGGCGACAACCCTGGATCGTCTACCGCGTGATGCGGGTGGACCAGGCCGTGACCGGCGCCTCCGGCATCCCCTTCGGATACGCCTTCGTGGCCCTCGTCTACGCGGCGCTGACGGCCGCCGCGATCTGGATGCTGCGCCGGCTGGCGCGCACGCCTCTGGACGAGGAGATCGCCGGAGCCGAGACCCTGCCCCACCGCGAGCCGCGGGCGGTCACGTGAGCCTGGCCGACGTCGTCCTCGCGTTGATGGTGCTCGGGATCGCCGCCTACGCGGTGCTGGCGGGCGCGGACTTCGGCGCCGGCGTCTGGGACCCGCTCGCCGGTCGCGGCGCTCGGGGTCGCCGGGCGCGGAAGCTGGTCGAGAACTCCATGGGCCCGGTGTGGGAGGCGAACCACGTGTGGCTCATCTTTGTCCTGGTCGTCTTCTGGACCGCCTTCCCCGTCGCCTTCGGCTCCGTGGCGTCCACCCTCTACATACCGCTCTTCCTCGCCGCGGTCGGGATCATCTTCCGCGGGGCGACCTTCGCCACCCGCGGAACGGTGGGGACGGTGCGCGGGAGCCCGATCATCAGCGCGCTCTTCGTGCTCTCGTCGATCCTCACGCCCTTCTTCCTCGCGGCCGCCGTGGGGGGCGTCGCCTCCGGGCGCGTGCCGGTGGGCAACGCGTCGGGCGACGCGGTCACGAGTTGGTGGAACCCGACGTCGGTGCTCGTCGGGTGCCTCGCGGTGGCGACCGGCGCCTACCTGGCGGCGGTCTACCTCGCCGCCGATGCCCGGCGCCAGGGTGAGGAGGATCTGGCCGGCGCGTTCCGCGTGCGGGCCCTCGCCGCCGGGGTGGTGGCCGGGGGCGTGGCGCTCGGCGGCATCGCGGTCCTGCGCGCGGACGCGCGCACCCTCTACGACGAGCTTCTGAGCGGCGGGGCCCTGGCTCTGGTGATCGTCTCGGCGGCGGCGGGCGTGGCCACCCTCGCCCTGGTCTGGTGGCGGCGCTACGGCCTCGCCCGGGTGTCGGCCGCGCTCGCGGTGGGGGCGGTCATCTGGGCCTGGGCGGTCGCCCAGAGCCCGGAGCTCCTTCCCGGAGCGATCACCATCGAGGACGCCGCCGCTCCGCGCGTGACGCTGGTGGCGGTGTTGGTGTCCCTGGTGTGCGGCGCGCTCGTGCTGGTGCCCTCGCTGGCGCTGCTCTTCCGCCTCCTGCTGCGCGGGCGGCTCGACAAGGAGCTGCCCTCCGGCGAGGGACCGGTCCCATGAGGGGGCGCGGCCGCCCGGCGACGCTCGCGATGGCCTGCTTCGTGGTGGGCGCCGCCCTGATGCTCGCGTTCGAGATGCCGATCGCGCGCGTCGCCGGGGTGCTGCTGCTGACCGCCTGGATCGTGATCGGCGCCTTCGCGCTCGCCAGCCCGGCGTACCTGGACCGGGACGACGACCCCTGACGACTAGGTCGTCGGGACCGGCGGAAGCGCGACGAGGGGTCGGCTCGGGTCCGCCGCGGCGCGGCGGTTGACCGCGACGATGCCCCGCATGAGGTCCCGGTTGGAGCGCGGGGTGCCCACGCCCTCCACGTCGAGCTCGGCGGCGAGCCGGTTGGCCCACCCGATCAGGCTCTTCTGCGGGTCGGAGGTGGAGTCGAGGAGCGCCTGCTCCAGCACGACGCCGCCCAGCCCGCGAAGCTCGGCGGTCACGACCAGGCGGGCCCTCGCGGGCTTCGGCTTGGCGCGGCTGCGCCTTCGTGGACGCGCGGGTGCGAGGGGGCGGACGATGTGCAGCGCGGCGGGGGAGGCCATGGAAAGCTCCTGGAGAGCGATGACGGACCGGCGCCACCCGGGCACGCGGGCGGCTTCACCCCTTTCGGCACAAAGGCACCGTGAAGTGAATCCCCCGTTCGGGGGATGACATTTCGGAGCGCCCTAGAGCCCGACGGTCGGTTCGCCCGTGTGGAGGGAGTTCTCGGCCACGATCCTCACCAGGGACTGAGGATCGGGGATCCCGGCGAAGGTGAAATCGCTGGACCCCGCGTCGGTACCGGCCGTGTCGAAGCTCACCGCGCCCACCTTCAGGAGCCGGTCCATCAGGCTCTGCGTAATGCTCACGTTCTGGATCCGCTCGAAGCGCGCGGTCTGCTCGCGACGAGCGAGGATGCCCTTCCTCACGCGCAGCCGCTCGGTCGTGACCACGTAGTAGGTCGCGAAACGCCGGATCGCATCGATCGCGACCACGAGGATGGCCAGGATGATCGAGATCACGATCCACTGGGAGTAGGGCAGGCCGGTGTCCTGGTCCTTGGCGGTGAGCGCGCCGGCGATGATGGCGGGCAGCAGCGCGATGGGGACCCACAC
>JAXIPH010000240.1:0-2569 GCA_045403035.1 Thermoleophilia bacterium
GATGCCACCGTGCAGCCGCGCGAGCCCGGTCCTCGTCACGTCGGATCGGGCGTTTCGCCCTGCGTCATGGAGCCCCGACGGGCCGCATGGAGCAGCGACGGCCGCGACCTTGTCGGCCTCGGCCCGTTGACCTAGTGTCCCCAGACCCGGCCGCGAAGCAGACGCCCGGCCGCCCGTCGCCACTCGATGGCTCGCCACCCTCCGCGAGGAGCCATGCTGGAAGTCCGTGACGTGCTCAAGAGTTACGACGGTCGCGCGGTCGTCAACCGTGTCACCTTCGAGGTCGCGCCGGGCGAGATCTTCGCGCTCCTGGGGCCGAACGGAGCCGGCAAGACCACGCTGATCCGCATGATCACCGACATCCTGCGCCCGGATGCCGGCACCATTCGGCTGCAAGGCCGCGCGATCGCGGACCGGGCGCGGAACGAGATCGCCTACCTGCCCGAGGAACGCGGGCTCTACCGCCGATCGAAGACCATCGAGACGCTTGTGTATTACGGCGAGCTGAAGGGCCTCTCCGCCCGCACCGCCCGGCAGTCGGCCATGACCCTGCTCGAGCGGGTCGAGCTTCGGGACTGGGCGCTGAAGCCGGTCCAGACCTTGTCCAAGGGCATGCAGCAGAAGGTCCAGCTCTGCACCGCCCTCATTGGAGATCCGCGCCTGCTCATCCTGGACGAGCCGTTCACGGGTCTGGACCCGCTCAACGTCCAGATGTTCGAAACCTTGCTGTCGGAGCGCCGCGCCGCGGGGGCCACGGTGCTGCTCTCGACCCACCAGATGAACAAGGTCGAGGAGCTGTGCGACCGCGCGCTCATGATCAACCGGGGCCACATGGTGCTGTACGGCGCGGTGCGCGACATCCGCCGCCGCTACTCCGATCACGCGGTGGTGCTGCGCACCACCAGCCGGCTGGATGCGGTGCCGGGCGTACGATCCATCGTGGCGACCAACGGGGAAGCGACCCTGACGCTCGAGCGGTCGACGACGCCCCAGTCCGTGCTGCGTGAGCTGCTGGACCGCGGCGTGGAGGTCGAGTCGTTCTCGCTGGCGAACCTGCCGCTCGAGGACATCTTCGTGAAGGTGGTCCGCGAGGGGCTGGGGCTCGACCACGGCCAAAGCGGCCCGCCGACGCCCGAGCCGGTGGCCGCGATCACGGGCGCGCGATGAAGGCCTCCTGGCCGTGCATCGCCACCGTGGCCCGCCGGGACTTCCTCGCCACCGTGCGCCGCAAGGCGTTCGTGTTCACGGTCCTCGGCACCCCGGCCTACTTCGCGTTCGTGATGTGGATCTCCACGGCCGGCGAGCTCAAGGAGCGAGCCGAGGTGCTCAGGGAGCTTTCGACCGTCGGCGTGGTGGATTCTTCCGGCCTGTTCCGTGACGCCTCGCTCGAGATCCGCACCGAGTTGAGCTCGGAGTCGGGCAACATGTTCGCCCGGACGGCGCCGTCGGGGCTGGCCCCGTCGACGCTCGTCCGCACCACGGTCCGAGTCTTCACCGATCATGCGAGGGGAGAGGCGGCGCTGAGGTCGCGCGAGATCAGCCAGCTGGTCGTCATCCCGGCCGAATATCTGAGAACCGGCCACGTGCGGCGGTATGCCCGCTCCAGCAGCCTCTTCTCGTCCGCCGACAAGCGCGCCATCGCCTCCTGGCTGGCCAATGGATTGGTGCGCGGGCGCGTGGATTCGCTGCTCGCCGCGCGGGTGTCCCGGCCGGCCGATCGCGAGCAGCTCTTCACGCTCGGCAAGGATGGCCGCTTCGGGCTGAAGGACGACCGCCGCGAGATGCTGGACTTCATGCTGCCCTTCATGTTCGCCATGCTGCTCGGCGTCTCGATCGTGCTGGGGGGTCAGTACCTGCTCCAGGGCGTCGCCGAGGAGAAGGAATCGCGCATCCTCGAGTCGCTCCTGTGCACCGTCAGCGCCGAGGAGCTGATGGCCGGCAAGCTGTTTGGCCTCGGAGCCGCCGGACTGCTGGTCGTGGCCATCTGGGTCGGCATCGGGGCGGTGTTCGTGGGGCCGATCCTCGTGCTGGCCGGCGTCACGTTGCCCACCGGCCTGCTCGCGATCGCGCTCGCCTATTTCCTGCTGGGATACCTGTTCTACGGCAGCCTGATGACCGGGATCGGCGCCGTCACCAACAACATGCGCGAGGCACAGCAGTTCGCGGTGTGGTTCACCTTCCTCAACTTCGTGCCGTTCATCATGATCACCTTCCTGCTCGGGCGTCCGGGCTCTCCGCTGGCGGTGGGGCTCTCGATGTTCCCGCCCACGGCGGCCGGCGCCATGATGCTGCGGCTCACGGCGCCCTCGTCGATGGTCCCGCTCTGGCAGGTCGGCGCCTCGCTCGTCCTGCTCGCGGCGGCTGGCTGGGGGGCGTTGATGGCCTCGGCCCGCATCTTCCGGATCGGGCTGCTGCTCTACGGGAAGACGCCGTCGCTCCCCGAGATCCTGCGCTGGGCCCGCCAGCCGTAAGCGGGCGGACCGGTCTCCCGGTGGTCCCGGCGGGCCGGGGCGACCGCGGGCGGCCAGGAGTCCGATTGGCCCAGACGTGGCAAAAAGCACACTCCGGG
>JAXIPH010000222.1:0-4659 GCA_045403035.1 Thermoleophilia bacterium
CGACACCTTCGACGCCCTTTCCCCAGCCTACGACAGCCCGCAGACCTTCGCGTACCTGCACGATCGCGGCGTCCGCCTGGTGCGCATCGAGTTCCGCTGGGAGCGCCTCCAACCACGACCCGGCGGCGAGCTCGACCCCGAGGAGCTGGCGGCGCTGCGCACCACGCTCGACTACGCCCACGCAGCGGATCTCGAGGTGATCCTCGACATGCACAACTACGGGGCTTACTACCTGTCCGACGGGACCCGAGGTGTCCGGCAGGCCGTCGGCAGCCCCGCGATCTCGATCGGCGCGTTCGCGGAGGTCTGGGGCAAGATCAGCGGGGCCCTCGGGGACCATCCGGCGCTTCTCGCCTATGGCCTGATGAACGAGCCGGTGGGGATGGAGCGGGGCGGCCGCGCCTCCGGAGGCGCCCGAGCCTGGGAGGCAGCGTCGCAGCGAGCGCTCGACGTGATCCGGGCGTCCGGCGACACCCATCTGATCATGGTCGCCGGCTATCGCTACTCCGCCGTCCAGACCTGGCCGGATCAGCACCCTCACGCGTGGATCACCGACCCCGTGAACCGCTACCGCTACGAGGCCCACCACTACTTCGACCTGGACCACTCGAGCGCCTACGCGATGCCCTACGACGAGCAGGACGCCGTGCTCCGAAGTGGCGGCTAGTCAGTGCGCCGGCGGTGGAGCGGTTGTGCCCGCCTGCGCGCGATGACAGGGCTCGTGGTCGCCGCGGTGATCGCGGCGGCGCTCGCCCTCGCGCCGCTGGTTGCCGGGTCCGGCCTCGAGCGGGTTCGGGGCTCCGACGGTGGTGGCGCCGGCGACCCGCTCGACCAGCGAGGGCACCACGGCGACGGCGCCGAGTGGCGCGAGGACATCGCGCGCCGGGAACGATGCGCCGAGCCGGGGCTTCGGCGGGCGGCCCCGTCGGCGTGTCCGGCGATCGCCAACGAGGTGGGGGCGCTTCTCGCCCGTAAGCCGGCACGGGCCGCCGGCCGATGGAGCGGCGAGGTCCAGATCGACGGGCTGCCCATCAACGCCACGCTGCTGCCGACGGGGAAGGTCCTCTGGTTCGCCTATCCCGAGAAGCCGGACTGGTACCCCGGGCCGGCGTCCGACCTCAACTGGGCGGAGGCCTGGGTGTTCGATCCCACCACCGGGGCGAGCGTCCGGCGCGACCCGCCCATCGACCCGGGCACGGGCCGGCCTTTCAACATCTGGTGCGGCGGGCAGACGCTCCTGCGAGATGGGCGTGTCCTGGTCGCGGGCGGCAACCACCGGTTCTTCTCGCCCACCAGCCCCAAGTTTCGCGGCCTCGACGTCGTCCTTACCTTCAACCCCTTCGACGAGACCTGGACCTATCAGGGGCGCATGCGGGACGGCCGGTGGTATCCCACGCTCACCGAGCTGCCGGACGGACGCGTCGTCATCGTCGCGGGCCTCAACCGGAGTGGCCAGGGTCCCGGGGACGCCAACAACCCGGACGTCGAGGTCTTCACGCCCTCACCGGATCTCGGAGGTGTCGGGACGATCACACGCGAGCCCAGCGCGGAGCGCTTCTTCGGCCTCTACCCCCATCTCTTCGTCGTGCCGGACGGCCGGCTGATGCTCGTGGGCCCGGACGTTCACGACACCGCCTTCCTCGACACCCGGACCTGGACCTGGGAGGACTCTCCGAACCTTCCGGCTCGTCGTGACTGGGGATCGGCGACCCTACTCCCGTCGGGCCCGGCCGGGCCGGCGACGGTGATGCTGATCGGTGGCTCCGACACGAGCCCTGACCCCGACTACGCCTCGGCCGTCGACACGACCCTGCTCGTCGACACGGCGACGGGGGCCATCACCCCGGGACCGCGGAGCGCTCGGGCACGAAGCCACCTCAACACCACGATCCTCGCGGACGCGACGCTCTTCACCAGCGGGGGCGGGCTCGGGACCTGGGCGGGGAACCACTACGCCCGGCCGGTGTACTCGGGCGAGATCCATTCACCCGCGACGGGGGCCACGATCGAGACGCCGCCCGAGGCCGATGAGCGCACGTATCACTCCACATCGCTGCTCATCCCCGACGGCCGCGTGATCTCGATGGGAGACGACCGACGCGCCCACTCACGCGACCTCTCCCGCCGCACCCTGGAGTACTACTCGCCGCCATACATGTTCCGCGGGCCGCGCCCGAACGTCCTCTCGTCGCCGGCGGCGGCCCCCTACGCCGCGCCGGTCGGAGTGGGCGTGCGCGACCCCGCGTCGGTTGCGCGGGTGGTGCTGGTCAAGCTGGGGTCTCGCACGCATGCGCTGGATGTGGATCAGCGAGCCCTCGAGCTCCCGGTCGCGCCGGCCGCCGGCGGCGTCACGTTCACCACGCCCGCGAGCCCGGCGGCGGCTCCGCCGGGCTACTACCTGCTGTTCGCGGTGAACCGGCGCGGCGTGCCGTCCGTCGGAGAAGTCATCCTCCTCGACTCCTCTGCACCGCCCCCGCCGGCTCTCCCTGGCCCGAAGCGCCCCGCGCCCCGCAGGTATCCGCCGCCCCGGCTCTCCGGCCTCGCAGCGCGCGCGTCCTTTCAGGACGGTGTGGCCACGATTCGGCTCGTGATCCGCACCACCAGCCCGTTCGCGGGACGCCTGACGCTCTCCCGGGGATCGTCGGCGGCGGAAGGCGGCATCGTTACCAAGGGCATCGCCGGCCCGAAGTGGTCACGGGCCGCCATCCGCATCCGGCTCCCGCGGCGAAGAGATCATCAGCTCAGGCTGGCGATCTCGCTCAGAGACCGTCGCGGCGGGCCGGCCCGCACCGTCTCCCAGACGCTCAGCGTGACGCCGGCGCGGGGCGCGCAGGTCCGCGTTCTCGAGGAGGCCCCGTGACGCGCGCGCGACTCATTGCCGGGGCGATCGTCGTGGCGGTCGCCGTCGTGGCGGCCCTCGCGCCGGGGGCGTCCGCCCAAATCACCCTCCCACCCCCGGACGCCCCGCCCGAGCCCGCCGTCACCGTGGCTCCCGCGGCTCCTCCGGTGGCCCCGACCGCGCCGAGCGCGCCGGCTCCATCCCCGCCGTCTGCGTCCACGGGCGCCCCGGCTCCGACCACGACGGCTGGGCCCGGCGGGTCGGATGCGACGGATCGGCTGGAGGGCGCCCTCGCACGGGCGCAGCGGCGTGCGCGGGCGGCGGCTCGGCGGCGGGCGGCGGCGCTCCGCCAGGATCGGGGACGGCTCGAGCGCCAGGTGCGAGCGAGGGCTCGCGCCGCGCTCCTCGACGCGGGCGACGGACGCGAGGCGCTCCCGCGGACCGGGTCCTCCGTCGGAGCGCTCAGCGTGATGTTGCTGATCCTGGGGGCACTGGCGCTCGTCGGCCTGCCACTCATTCTCGACAAGCTCAGCGCGCGGTCACCCACCGTGACGCGCACCCTCCAGCGGGGAGGGGTTCGGCTGACCCTGCAGGCGGCGAGCGTGGCGATCGCCTCGGCCGTGGTCTGCGCGGTGATCGTCCTGCTCTGACCCGCTGCAGACCCCACTGTGCGGATCAGCCCTCGCGCGCCCGGAGCAGTGGCATCAGGGCGGGCTTCGGCCGGTACGACGCGTCGAGCGGGAGAGCCAGCTCGTGTGCTCCGCGCCAGCTCGAGGCGTCCGTGAGGCCCCACGTGGTGATCCTCGTGCATGCAGCAAGGTCCGCGCAGGCCGCGGCGACCGCCTCGTAGACGCGAGCCTGGGCCCGCAGTCGCGCGGGTTTCCCCCCCGCGCCCCGCGACGTCATGACGTCGAGTTCGGTGACCTGAACCTCCACGCCCGTCCGGGCGAAGCGATTCAGGGTGTGGGCGAGCTCCGTTCGCGTCGGGTACCACCAGGTGCTCACATGGGTTTGAAAGCCGACGCCGCCGAGGGGGACGCCCTGCGCCCGGAGCCGCCGCACAAGCCGGAGGAGCCCGGCGGACTTCGGGCCGTCCGATTCCGCCGCGAACTCGTTGATGAAGAGCCGGGCGGCCGGATCCGCCTCGTGGGCCCACCGAAACGCGTCGGCGATATAGCCCGGGCCGAGGTGCTCGAGCCAGATCGTGCGCCGCAGCGAGCCGTCGCTCGCCAGCGCCTCGTTCACCACGTCCCATTCCGCGACCCGGCCGCGGTAGCGACCCACCACGGCCATGATGTGATTCCGGAGGATCCGGCGCAGCTCGGCCGGGGACCACGCTCGCTCCGTGATCCAGTCGGGGACCTGCTTATGCCAGACCAGCGTGTGGCCGTGCACGGCCTTGCCGTGGGTCCGCGCGAACCCGACCAGCGCATCGGCGGCGCCGAAGTCGAACTCCCCCGGCGCGGGTTGGATGACGTCCATCTTCATCTCGTTCTCAGGGGTCAGGGCATCGAAGTAGCGCAGGAGCGCCTCGCGGTATCGGCGATCGCCCCCCTCGAGCATCGGCAGGGTCACGGCCGCGCCGAGCTCGGTCCCGGAAGCCCGCCGCGGCTCGACCAGTTCCGGGCGGAGGGCCGCCTCGGGCCGCACGGAGGCCGTCGCGGAGCGGACGGCCAAGACCGCCGCCACCGCGAGCAGGAGGATGCTCAGGAAAGTTCCGATCCGCGTCATCCCCATCGGATCGGCCGTATCGCCGTTGAACTTCACCACGACCCTGGCGTCGGGCCGTGCCGGAACGGGTCGCCCGGCGCTCGAGCGAG
>JAXIPH010000288.1:0-8124 GCA_045403035.1 Thermoleophilia bacterium
TCGTAGGTGCCGTAGTAGCTGCCCACGCCGGCGTGGTCGCGGCCCACGATGAAGTGCGTGCAGCCGTAGTTCTGGCGCAGGATCGCGTGGAGCACGGCCTCGCGGGGGCCGGCGTAGCGCATCGCCGCCGGCAGCACGCCCAGCACCACGCGCTCGGACGGGTAGTAGCCCTCGATCAGGACCTGGTAGCAGCGCATCCGCACGTCGGCGGGGATGTCGTCGCTCTTGGTCTCGCCCACCAGCGGGTGGAGGAAGAGCCCGTCCACGGTCTCCAGCGCCACCTTGGTGATGTACTCGTGGGCGCGGTGGATGGGGTTGCGGGTCTGGAAGCCGACCACGCTCGACCAGCCTCGGGCGTCGAACTCCTCGCGGGAGCGCCGCGGGTCGAGAAGGAACGGCGCGGCGCCCGGGTCGAGCGGCAGCCGCGCGCCCACGCGCACCGGGCCGGCGAGGCAGGTCGTGCCGTGGGCGTAGAGCGAGGCGACGCCGGGGTGGGCGGCCTCCTCGGTGCCGTAGACGAGCCGGGCCTCGCGGACCGGGTCGACCTCGTAGCGGTCGGTGACCTCGAGCACGCCCAGGAAGCGGCCGGACTCGTCGACGAGCTCCACCTCGTCGGACGAGCCCACGTGGTCCAGCGCCTCCGGAGAGACGGCGAGCGTCACCGGGACGGACCACGCGAGGCCCGAGGGCAGGCGCATGTCCGAGACCACGGCCTCGTAGGCCTCGCGGCCCATGAACCCGTCGAGGGGCGACATCGCCCCGACGGCGATCAGGTCGAGGTCGGCCTGCTGCCGCGCCGAGAGGGTCACGCGGGGACGGGCCCCTCCCTCGTCGAGCGAGTCGTCGAAGCGGTCGACCAGCGTGCCGCCGTGGGGCGCGATGGGGCCCGGGATGGTGACGGCGGGGCTCAAATCCCCGCTCCGTCCACGTTGCCCATCGTGCTCGGGTTCAGGAGCGTGTCGGCGCGGAGGCCGAGGCGTAGTGTCTCCAGCGGTATCACCTCATCTGGTGGGATGTTCCCCAGGTTGACGTTGGGGCCGAACTTCTTGATGAACCACACCTGCTGCGCCTTCTGGGGCGCCTCGAAGAGCAGGCGGTTCGGGTCGATGGCGTGGACGATCTCGTCGATGAGGCCCATCCGGACCTCGCCGTCGGCCCGGAAGATGCCGGCGGTGCCGGTCTCGCGGGCCTCGGTGATGACCTTCCAGGCGCCGGCGCGCAGCTCCGCCTCGATCAGCTCGACCCAGCGGTAGGGCGCGATCACGGTCTGGAGGTCCTTGGAGCCCACCTCGCTGAGCACGACGAAGTCCTGGGCCAGGCGCGAGATGTGCTCCAGCTTCAGGTCGTGCGGCACCGAGATCGTGCCGTCCGAGATCTCCACGTGGCGCAGGCCGAGCGAGCTCACGAGCCGCCGCCAGTCGTCCAGCTTCTGCTGGGAGAAGCAGATCTCCCAGAACGTCCCGCCCAGCACCACGGGGATCCCGTAGCTCTCGTAGAGCGCCAGCTTCTCGCGCAGGTTGCGCGTGACGTACGCGGTGCCCCAGCCGAGCTTGACGATGTCAATAATCCCGCCGGCCGACTCGAGCGTGCCCTCCACCGACGACAGGGGCACGCCCTTGTCGATGACGTGGGTGATGCCAACCTGGCGGGGCTTCGGCGGACGGCCGGGCAGCGAGAGGAAGCCGGTGTCCGGGGTCGGGCCCCCCTTCGGGGTGGTGGTCTCGGCGCTGGTCGTCATCGCGACACCTCCGCGGCGCAGCGGCCGGCGCGCCGCCCGTAGACCACGGTGTCCAGCAGCGAGTTCCCCATCAGCCGGTTGGAGCCGTGGACGCCGCCGGCGATCTCGCCGGCCGCGAACAGCGCGGGAAGCGTGGTCTGGGCTCGGTCGTCGATGGCGAGGCCTCCGTTGCGGTAGTGGAGCACGGGATAGACGAGCACGCGCTCACGCGTGATGTCGACCCCCGCCTTCAGGTAGCGGTTGTGCACGTAGCGCAGGCGCTCGGCCGTGAAGCCCTCGCCGTTCTCGCGGTCGATGGCCGGGGTGTCGAGCCAGACGCCCAGCTGCCCGCTGGGAGCGGCGACGCCGCGGCCGGCGTCCACGGCGTCCACGATCCCCTGCGCCACGACGTCACGGGGCGCGAGCTCGTCCACGAAGCGCTCCCCGTCGGCGTCGTGCAGGGTGTCGCCGTAGCCCCGGGTCGTCTCCGGAAGGGCGTACCCGGCGAGGGCCTCGGGCCAGACCGAGCCGGTGGGGTGCTTCTGCCAGGAGTCGAGCTCGCGCCCCTCCGCGCCCAGCTCGAGGGCCAGCCGCAACACCTCGGGCGTGGCGTCGGGGTGGTTCGTGCTCCCCAGCCCGAGAGCGTCGGCCTCGCCGCGCAGTCCGCCCCCGGCAGCCAGCACCACGGCCTCCGCATGCACCCTGCGGCGCGCTCCGTTGCCCCCGGGAGCCACGGTGACGATCCAGCCGTCGCCGTCGGGGGCCAGGCCCACGAGGCGGGTCGCCTCCCACACCTCGGCGCCGCTCGCCCGCACGGCCGTGCGGAGCGCGCGCACCATCTCGGCGCCGGTGCGCTCTCCGGCCTGCAGCAGGCGCTTCCGGCTCGCGCCCCCGCAGCGCAGCAGGCGCAGCCGTCCGTCGTCGCGGCTGAACGCCACGCCGAGCGACTCGAGCCATCCGATGGCGTCGGGACCGCCGTCGGCCAGCCGGCGCACCAGCTCCGGCCGCGCGGCATGATGCCCCGCCGCAAGGGTGTCCTCGAAGTGCGACTCGGCGGAGTCGTCCTCGCCGAGAGCCGCCTGGATTCCGCCCTGGGCCCGTCCGGTGTTGCCGGCGCCGAGGGCCGACTTGGTGGTCACCAGCACCGAGGCGCCGGCCTCGCGGGCGCTGATCGCCGCCGACATCCCGGCGCCGCCGGAACCCACCACGAGCACGTGGGCGCGCGCCTCTGCCGGTTTCGTCACCCCGTGACCCTACCCAACTCGGGCCGATGCTTCCAATAAGCGCGGCTTATGGAGATAGGGAGGCGGCCATCTCGCCGAGCTGCGAACGCGCAAACTCCTCGAAGGCCGAGCTCACGCGCTTGGGGGTGCGGCCGGCGTGGCGGACCGCGAAGAAATGCCGCTCCAGGCCAGGCCCCTCGAGCTTCAGGGCCACCAGCCCGCCCTCGGCCACCTCGCGCTCCACGGCCAGCCGCGAGATGACGGTGATGCCGTAGCCGTCGAGCACGGCCGCCTTCACCGACTGCTGCAGGCCCAACTCCATCGCCACGTGCAGGTCCCGGTCGCGCAGCCCCCCCTCGCGCATCGCGGACTCGACCACGGAGCGAACCCCCGAGCCCTCCTGCTGCAGCAGCATGGGCTCCGCCACGAGCTCCTCGAGCGTCACCGACCCGCGGCCGGCGAGCGGATGGTCGGGTGGCACGATGGCCACCAGCTCGTCGCGCACGAAGGGCTCGAACACCAGGCCCCGGTGCGGGCGCGCGGCTCCCACGACCCCCAGCTCCAGCTCGTCGTCGAGCACGCGCTCGCACACGGTCTGGGTGTCGCTCACCACCAGGCTCACCAGCACGTCCGGATGGACGCGGTGGAAGGCCCCCAGCAGCCGGGGCAGCAGGACCTCGCCGGGCCCGGTGGAGGATCCGATCACCAGCCGCCCGGCCACCCGGCTCCCGAGCTCCCCCATCTCGCGCTCGAGCTCGGCCTCGAGCCCGATGATGCGGCGGGCGTAGCGGTAGGCCACCTCGCCCGGCTCGGTCAGCGACACCCGGCGACCGCTGCGGTCGAGCAGCCGGTGGCCCAGGCGCTCCTCCAGCGAGCGGATCTGGAAGGAGACCGCGGGCTGGGAGATCTCGAGCTCTTCGGCGGCCTGCGAAAAGGAGCCCTTGTCGACGACCGTCCGGAGCGTGATGAGGTGGCGCAGGTCCACAAGGGGAGGGATCCTACTTCGCCGCCACGGCCACGGCGCGCCGCCGAGCGGCCAGGGCCAGGTCGGGCCGGTTGGTGATGAGCCCCGCCAGGCCCCGCCAACGCAGGAGCCGGTCCATCCGCGCGGGGTCGTCGACCGTCCAGACGAGGACCGGGAATCCGAGAGCGCGCGCCTGCAGGAAGAGGCCGTGAGACGCCAGCCGGTGCTGCACCGACAGGAGGTCCGCGCCACAGCGCGCCACCCGCCGCCAGGGGACGATCTCGAGCCCCCGGCGCAGCCAGGTATCGCCCGGTCGCCGGGCGCCCAGGCTGAGCCCGACGCGCAGGTCGGGGCGAGCCCGCTTCAGGACCCCCACCGAGACGTCCTCCAGCGTGGTGACGAACAGCCGGGCGGCCCCCACGACCCGCTCGACCTCGGCGACCGATTCCCGCTCGTGCCCCACCTCCTTGAGGTCGATCTGGAGGGTGACGCCGGAGTCCGCGCACGCCTCGGCGACCTCCCGCACCAGCGCGAGGTGCGGCACCAGCTCGCGCGCATGCCCCGCGGTGACCCTCGATACCGGATCACCCGACGGCAGCCGATCGTCGTGCCACGCCACGAACTGCCCATCGATCGTGCGCCGGACGTCGAGCTCGACTGCGTCGACGCCGAGCGCGATCGCCGCCGAGAACGCCTCGAGGCTGTTCTCGGGCGGCCCCCTCATCCCCCGGTGCCCGACGATCAGCGGGTGGGGGAGCGCGCCGCTCACCAGCGCGCGTTCGCCGTCAGGGGGCGGGCCAGACGCGGTGCGCCGCCTCGACGTTCGTCCCGTCGGGGTCGAGCACGTACGCGCTGTAGGGGCCGTAGGAGCGCGGTCCCGGGGGGCCGTTGTCGCGGCCTCCGGCTGCCAGCCCGGCGGCGTGGAAGGCGTCCACGGCCTCGCGGGAGGGTGCGATGAAGCAGAGGTGCGCCCTGGCACTCGGCTCCCCGTCGTCGCTCAGGGCGAGGTTGGCGAACGCCACGAGGTGGGGCGTGTCGAGCAGCAGCGGGATGCCGAGCGGCTCGAGGAGCGCGCCGTAGAAGGCGCGGGACGCGGACAGGTCGGCCACGCGCAGGTGCACGTGGTCGAACACGGGGCGCGACCAGTCCCAGGTCGCGGGGTCGGCGGTCAGCATGTCGCTGAGTATCGCCGAAGGGAAGGGTTGCGGGTGGTGGTTACGAGGGGTAACCTCCCGATGTGGCGAGTTACCAAGGGTAACCGTCGCTTTGACACCCTTCCCTCGGGAGCCAGCATGAACCAGGACGAGCGCACCATCCTCCCCGTCCTCCCCCTCGACGACGCGGTGGTGCTTCCGGGCATGAGCGTGACCTTCCCGGTCACGACGCAGGAGCAGGCGGAGGCGCTCGACGGCGCCGTGGAGGGGCGCATCGTGCTCGTGCCGCGCATCGAGGGCCGGTTCGGCTCGTACGGGGCGGTCGCGGCGGTCGTGGGCGAGGTGAACCTGCCGGACGGCACGCGTGGCGTGGCCGTGGAGGCCGTCCACCGGGCCGAGCTCGGCCCGGCCGCCACCGGCGGAGAGGCCGGCCTGCGCCTGTCCGTGCGCGAGCTGCCCGACCCCGAGGATCCCGGCGCGGAGGCCCACGGGCTGGCGCGCGAGTACCGGGCACTGTTGGAGGAGGTCGCCGAGCTGCGGGGCGACGGCGCCCGCGTGGCGCACTTCCTGTCCAGCATCCGCCACCCGGGCCAGCTGGCCGACACGGCCGGCTATGCGCCCGAGATCCCCCTCGAGCGCAAGGTGCAGCTGCTCGAGACCACCGACGTGATCGCCCGCCTGCGGGTGGCGATCGAGGCCCAGCGCGAGCGGCTGGCCGACGCCAGCCTGCGCCGGCGCATCCGCGACGACGTGGCCGAGGACCTCGACCAGACCCAGCGCGAGATGCTCCTGCGCCGGCAGCTGGCCGCCATCCGCAAGGAGCTGGGCGAGGACGGCGACGCGAACGAGGACTGGGCGACGCGGATCGCCGAGGCCGACATGCCCGAGGCCGCCCGGGTGGAGGCCGAGCGCGAGCTGGGCCGGCTCGAGCGCCAGCCCGACGGCGCCGAGGCCGGGATGATCCGGACCTACCTCGAGTGGATGCTGTCGCTGCCGTGGAACAAGCGCTCCGAGGAGCACCTGGACGTGCCCGCCGCGCGCGAGGTGCTGGACGCCGACCACGCGGGGCTCGACGAGGTCAAGGAGCGCATCCTGGAGTACCTCGCCGTGCGTCGGCTGCGCCGCGAGCGCGAGATGGACGAGGGCCGCAGCGGGGTCATCCTGACCCTGGTCGGCCCCCCCGGCACGGGCAAGACCTCACTCGGCGAGTCGATCGCCCGGGCGCTGGGCCGCGAGTTCGCGCGCATCAGCCTGGGCGGCATCCGCGACGAGGCGGAGATCCGCGGCCACCGACGCACCTACGTCGGCGCGCTCCCGGGCCGGCTCGTGCGCGCGCTGCGCGACGCGGGCACGGTCAACCCGGTCATCATGCTGGACGAGGTCGACAAGGTCGGCGCCGACTGGCGCGGCGACCCCTCCTCGGCCCTGCTCGAGGTGCTCGACCCGGCCCAGAACCACAGCTTCCGCGACCACTACCTCGACGTCGAGCTCGACCTCTCGGAGGTCCTGTTCATCGCCACCGCCAACGTGGTCGACACGATCCCGGGGCCCCTGCTCGACCGGATGGAGGTCATCGCGCTCGACGGGTACACCGAGGACGAGAAGCTCGCCATCGCGCGTGGCTACCTCGTTCCCCGGCAGACCGAGCGCAACGGCCTGCACGAGGGCGAGGTGGAGGTCTCCGACGACGCGGTCCGCTCGGTGATCGGCGACTACACGCGCGAGGCCGGAGTGCGGAACCTGGAACGCGAGCTCGGCAAGGTGCTGCGCAAGGCGGCCCGCCGGGTGGCCGAGGGGCACGAGGGCGCGATCACGATCGGGCCCGACGACCTGCAGGACGCCCTCGGGCGCCCGCGCTTCCACCACGAGGCGGCCGAGCGCACGGCGACGCCGGGCGTGGCCACCGGGCTGGCGGTCACCGGAACCGGCGGCGACGTCCTGTTCGTGGAGGCGAGCTCCATGCCGGCCGACGGCCCGGGCGAGCGGCTCGTGTTGACCGGCCAGCTGGGCGACGTCATGCGCGAGTCGGCCCGGATCGCCCTGTCCTACACGCGGTCGCACGCCGAGGAGGTCGGCGTGGAGCCCCAGGCGCTCTCGGGCCAGGAGATCCACCTGCACGTTCCGGCCGGCGCGGTGCCCAAGGACGGGCCCTCCGCCGGAGTGACGATGGTCACGGCGCTGGCCTCGCTGGCGTCGGGGCGCTCCGTGCGGCCGAACGTCGGGATGACCGGCGAGGTGACGCTGCAGGGCCGCGTGCTGCCCATCGGCGGGCTGAAGCAGAAGGTGCTCGCCGCCCACCGGGCCGGGCTCACCGACGTGATCATCCCCGAGCGGAACCGGCGCGACCTGGACGACGTCCCGGCCGCCGTGCTCGAGCAGGTGCGCATCCACCCGGTGCTCACCGTGCGGGAGGTGCTCGACGTGGCGCTCGAGCCGGCTCGCCACCCCGGCGAGGCGCTTGCGGCATAGGGCCGGCGGCGTAGCGTTCACGGCGATGGAGCCCTGTCGCGACGACCGCCCGCCGGTCTGCCACCGCTACCAGCGTGCGGCCGAGCTCCTCGGCCGCCGCTGGAGCGCGGCCGTGATCCGCGCCACGATGGAGGGGCCCGCGCGCTTCACGGAGATCCGCGGCTCCGTGGACGGCCTCTCCGCCCGCCTCCTGGCCGAGCGCCTGCGCGAGCTGGAGCAGGCCGGCCTGATGGAGCGCCGCGAGCTGAGCGGCGGCGCGGTCGAGTACCGCCTCACCGAGAAGGGCGAGGCCCTGTCGCGAGTGGTCCGGGAGATCGAGGCCTGGGTCGCCACGTGGGATCCCCAGCGGACGTAGGAGACCCTCGTATCTGATTACTCTGATACGGTCTCGGCATGACTCGGATGACCGCCACCGAGGCTGCGCGCAACTTCTCGGACGTTCTGACGCGTGTCGCGGCCGGCGAGGAGATCGAGGTGGTTCGCAACGGTGCGCCCGTCGCCGTGATCCGCGCACCACGACCCCGATTCGTGTCGGCCGAGCGTTTCCGCGAGCTCATCGGCCCCGGTGGGACCCTGGACGAGGCCTTCATCGACGAC
>JAXIPH010000073.1:0-9821 GCA_045403035.1 Thermoleophilia bacterium
CGGCCTCGTGCGGCTGGCGCGGCGGGGCTGAGGGCGCCCGCTAGCATGGCGTCCGTGCCGCCGAGCGAGACACCGCCCCGCGATCACACGATCGGCATCGTGGTGCCGGTCTACCGCGGCGAGACCACGCTCCCCGTGCTGCTCGAGGAACTCGACAAGCTGACGGCGTCGGCGCTCACACCGGGCGGGCATCGCTTCCGCGTGAGCGAGGTGGTCCTGGTCCACGACTCGGGGCCGGACCGCTCGGACCTCGCCATCCGTGCCCTCGCGGAGCGCTACGGCTACGTCCGGCCGGTCTGGCTGGCTCGCAACTTCGGGCAGCACGCCGCCACCCTCGCGGGGATGGCCAGCACCAGCGCCGATTGGATCGTGACGATGGACGAGGACGGTCAGCACGACCCGGCCGCCATCGGGGCCATGCTCGACGCCGCCCTCGCCACGGCCTCGCCGCTGGTGTACGCGGCGCCCACGAACGCCGCTCCCCACACGGCCTTCCGGAACGTCTCCAGCCTCGTCGTCCACGGCCTCGCGCGGATCATGGGCGCGGGAGGCATGCAGCATTTCCACAGCTTCCGGCTGGTGCTCGGCGAGGTCGGGCGCGGCCTGGCCGCCTACTGTGGCGAGAGCGTCTACCTGGATGTGGCGCTCACGTGGGTCGTCAACCGGACGGCGGTCTGCCCGGTGAGGCTGCGGGAGGAGCGTGGGCGCCCGTCCGGCTACTCCGGCCGCCGGCTCGCGTCGCACTTCTGGCGCCTCGTGCTCACCTCCGGAACGCGCCCCCTGCGGATGGTGGCCCTGTTCGGCGCACTGCTCAGCCTGGGCGCGCTGGTGGTGCTCGCCTGGGTGCTGTGGGCGAAGTGGACGAGCGAGGTCCCCGTCCAGGGCTGGACGTCGGTGATGGTGGTCCTGCTGGTGACGGCGGGCGCCACGCTCTTCTCGCTCGGCGTGGTCGCCGAGTACCTCGGCATCGCCGCGAAGGGCGCGATGGGCAAGCCGCTCTACCTGGTGGTCAGCGATCCGGCCGAGGGACCCCTGGGGCGGGCGATCGCTCCGGCTCCTGCGCCGGCACAATCGACGGAGCCCGTCGCGCGCGCGGACCGGTGACGAGTCCGCCGCTCTCCTGGGTGATCGGCGGCGGCGGCCTCCTGGGCCGTCACGTCAACGAGGCGCTCGACGGCCGCGCAGACGGGTCCCGGCGCTTCGACGCAGATCCGATCGAATGGGCGGACGAGAGCGACGCGTCGGTCGCGCTCGACCGGGAGGCGGTGCGATTCCTCGATCGCGCGGCCCGCTCCGGCGCGCCTTGGCGCCTCATGTGGTGCGCGGGCGCCGGGGTGGTCTCGACCTCGCCCGAGGCACTGAGTCAGGAGACGCGGCTCGTCCGGCGGTTCCTCGAGGGGCTCGCGCGCCGGCTGGCCCGCGAGCCGGGTCTGGCCCGCGCGGGGTCCGTACTCGTCGCCTCCTCCGCGGGAGGCGTCTACTCGGCGAGCCCCGCGACCCCGCCGTTCCACGAGAGATCGCCGACGGGGTGCCTTGGGTCCTACGGCCACGAGAAGCTCGCCCAGGAGGAGCTGTTCGAGCGCTTCGCCCGCGACTGCTCGGTCGACCTGCTGGTCGGGCGGTTCTCGAACCTCTATGGCCCGGGGCAGAGCCTGTCGAAGGCTCAGGGCCTCATCTCGCACGTCGGGCGTGCGGCCCTGCGGCGCCAGCCCGTGTCGCTCTACGTCCCCCTCGACACCATCCGCGACTATCTGTTCGCCGCCGACGCGGGCCGCATGGCGGTCGACGCGATGGCGAGGCTGGAGCAGGGCCGCCGAGAGGGGGCGGGCCACCGCGTGGTGACCAAGATCTTCGCGTCCGAGATCGAGACGACCGTGGCCTCCGTGCTGGGGGCGTGGCGCCAGTCGCTCCGGCGGCCGCTGCGGGTGGCGCTGGCGAGCGACCCGGCCGGGCGCCTGCAGCCGCGCATCCTGTCCTTCCGCTCCCGCGTCTGGCCCGAGGTGCGGGGGCGCCCGACCCTGCTGCCCCTCGGGGTGGAGGCGGTGCGGCGAGATCAGCTTGCCCGCCTCATGGCCGCAGGTCTCGACTGAGGCCCTGCTAGCGTCCCGCCGCGGCCGATCGGCCACTTCACTCCGGAGCTGACGATGCCCACTCAGAACGGTGCCGCGGGCGCCCGGATCACCGTGGTCTTCCCCCTCTACCAAGCCGCCGCCTCGGTCGCCGGGCTGGTGGAGGCCGTCGCGCGGCAGCGCCCGCCGGCGAACGCCGACCCCGGGCGGTGGGTCGAGGTGATCTTCATGGATGACGCGTCCCGGGACGACACCGTCGACCGGCTGCGGCGGGAGCTGGAGACGGCGGACCTGCCGTTCCGGGTGCGGGTCGTCGAGAACGAGCAGAACGTCGGCCTGGCGCGCTCCCTGAACCGCGCCCTGGGGATGGTCGAGACCGACTACGTCCTCACCTGCCACGGCGACTGCCGGTTCGGCTCGGACGACTACGTCGCGCGCGCGGTGGGGCTGCTCGACGGCAATCCCGACGTCGCCGTCGTCTCGGGGCAGTCGATCGCCGACGTCGAGGCCGGGCTCTCGCGGGTGGAGAAGGTCTACCTGGCCGCGAACCTCATGGACGTGTTCCCCGACGGCGAGGACGGCCTGGTCCCGGTGGGATTCGCCGAGGGGCGCTGCGACAGCTTCCGGATGGCGGCCCTCCAGGCCGCCGGCTTCTACGACACCACGCTGCGCACGGCCGGCGAGGACCAGGTCCTCGCCTCGCGCATGCGGGCCGACGGCTACCGGGTGTGCCGGGCGCCCGGCCTCCGCTACTACCTCTCGGTGTCCACGGCTCAGGACTCGCTCCTCAAGCTCGTCCGGCACGCGCAGCTCTTCGGCCGCGTCCACCCCTACCTCCTGCTCGCCAGCCGGGGGACGCTGCCGGGAGCGGTGGGGGCGACGGCCGGGCGCAACCGCACCCGGCGCAGCATGCTGCGGGCCCTCCAGCTCCTCGGCGGGGCCTCCTGGGTATGGCTCGCGACGTCCCTCGCCACCCGCCGCCCCGCCGCACCGCCCGCCGCCCTGATCGTGGGCACCACGCTGGCGAAGTCGGGGTTGTTTCGCCGGTACGTGCGCCACCTGCGCTTCGGCCGCGGGGATCTGGCGGCGCTGGCGGCCATCCAACCCGCCCTGGACCTGTCCTATGCCGCGGGGTTCCTCAAGGGCCTGACGCTGCTGGTCCGGCGGGGCGACCGCACCATCGCGTAGGCCGCCGGGTGCGCGCGATCCCGACATCCCTTCCCGGGGCGCTGCTCATCGAGCCCGTCGTGCACGGTGACTCGAGGGGCTTCTTCCTGGAGACCTTCCGCGCCGACGCCGAGGATGCTCTGGGAATCCACGAGTCCTGGGTTCAGGACAACCACTCCCGCTCCGCCCGCGGCGTGCTTCGGGGGATGCACTTCTCCGTCGGAGAGGGGCAGGCCAAGCTCGTGCGCTGCGCCCGGGGGGCGATCCTCGACGTGGCCGTGGACATCCGCCGTGGGTCGCCGACGTTCGGGCGGTGGGCCGCCGTGACGCTCGACGACGCCGACCACCGCCAGATGTACCTGCCGGTGGGTTTCGCGCACGGCTTCATGGTCCTGAGCGAGGTCGCCGACGTGGTCTACCGCTGCTCCTCGTACTACGACCCGGATCTCGAGCGGGGGTTCGCATGGGACGACCCCGAGGTCGGGATCGACTGGCCGGGACCCCCGGCCGACGTGTCCCCCCGCGACGCCTCGGCCCCGCGGCTGCGTGACATCGCCGACGAGCTGCCCTTCGTCTACTGAGCGGCGGCCCGCCGGCTGAGCACCAGCTCGCACAGGCGCAGGTAGGCGCCGGCGCAGACGTCCCAGGAGAAGCGCTCGGCCGCGCGGGCGGCGGCGCGGGCGCCCAACTCGGTCCGGCGAGCCTCGTCGTCGATCAGGGCGCGCAGCGCATGGGCCAGCGCCGCGGCTCCGCCGGCCAGCGGGAAGCTCGCCGCCGCGTCGCCCACCACCTCCAGGTTGGGTCCGTGGTCGCTCACCACCAGGGCCGCGCCGGCGGCCATCCCCTCCACGATCACGGGGTGGGTGCCGCCCACCTCGGTGGGGGCGCACATCACCCCGCAGCGGTGCACCAGCTCGCGGTAGCCGTCCCCGAAGACGTAGCCGGGGAAGATCACCCCCGGCCCGGCCGCCGCCTTCAGCCCGGCGATGTAGTCGTCGGCGTAGGGCGCGTCGCCCACCACCACCAGCGGCCAGCCGGTCCCCAGCATGCGGTGCGCCTCCACCAGCAGGTGGGCGTTGTTCTCGGGCACCAGGCGGCCCACGAACAGCAGGAAGCGGCCCGGCTCCACCCCGAGCTCCCGGCACCACCCGGCGTCGCCGGGGTCGGGCAGCTCGGCTCCGTACGGGATCGCCGCGATGCGCCGCCCGTGGCGCCGCTCGAAGCTGTCGGCGACCGACTCGGAGTCGGTCACCGCGATCGTCGCGGCCGCGGGGGCGACCCGCTCGGCCCACCGCAGGTACGCGCGAGCCGGGCGCGACCACTTCGCGCGCTCGGAGTCGAGGCCGTCGATCTGCAGGATCGCCGGGATCCCGGCCAGCCGCGCCAGCGGCGTGGCCGGGGCGTTGCCGGCGATGAAGTAGATCGCCACGTCCGGCCGCTCGCGCACCGCCAGGTGCGCGGTGCTCAGCAGCGTGTGGGCGAGGGTGTCCAGGTGCTTGCTGCGGATCGTCGGCAGGTGCACCAGCCGGGCCCCCGCGTACCGGGCCCGCCGCTCGGTCATGTGGGTGCGGCAGTAGACGGTCACCTCGTGCCCGAGGGCGCTGAAGCGCTCCGCCAGATGCTCCACGGCGGTCTCGAAGCCGCTGTAGGCGGCCGGGATGCCGCGCGTCCCCAGCATCGCGATCCTCACCCCGCCGTCCCCGCCGCCGCCGCCTCCCGCGCCGCCGCCCACGCGGCCGCGCCCATGGCGGCCTGGGTGTAGCGCGACGCGCGAACGGGCCCGGCCGCGCGCAGGCGCGCGGCCTCGTCGGGGTCGAGGGCCCGCCGCAGCCCCCCGGCGATGGCGCGCGGGCTCGGATCCACCAGGATCGCGGCGTCTCCCGCCACCTCCGGGATCGCCCCGCGGTCGCTCGCCACCACCGGGCTCGCGCAGGCCATCGCCTCCACCACCGGTAGGCCGAAGCCCTCATAGAGCGAGGGGTACGCCGTCACCGCGGCCGCGCGGTACAGGTCGGCCAGGGTCGCGTCGTCCACGGGGCCCAGCCACCGCCCACCGGCCTCCGCCGCGATCCGGGCTCCTCCCGGACCCGGCTTTCCCACCAGCGCCAGCGCCAGGTCGGTGCCCTGGGCCCGCAGCGCGCGCACGGCCGCGCCCAGAGCGCCCAGGTTCTTGCGCGGCCCAAGGTCGCCCACCACCAGGCAGTAGCGGCCCAGGCCGAAGCGCTGGCCCACCCGCTCGGCGGCGCCGGGCGCGGGCGCGAACACCGACGCCGCATGCGGGCTCACCACCCGCACCTTGGCGCGGTCCAGGCGCAGGGCGGCGGCCACGTCGGCGGCCGCGGTCTCCGACAGGGCCAGCACCACCGCCGCGCGGCGCGCCGAGCGGGGCACCAGCCCGCGCAGCACCATCCGCGCCCGGGTCCCGAGCCACTCCGGGTTGGTCATGAAGGTCGCGTCGTGCACCGCCAGCATGGTGGGACACGGGCTCCATCCGGGCGAGACGTAGGTGAACACCGCCACATCCGCCCGCGCATCGGCCAGCGCCCGGGGAGCGGCCCGGGCCAGCCGCGGCACGTCGGCCTGTGGCACCCCCAGCGTCGCGCCGAACCGCTCCAGCGCCCGGGCCCCCTCCGGCGACGCCACCAGCGACGCCACGCGATCGCCCTCTCCCGCCGTGGCCGCCATCGCGGCCAGGAGGGTCGCGGCGTAGCGGCCGTTGCCCGCATCGCCCGCCGCGGCCTGGCCGACCATGTGGCAGTCCACCACCGTCAGGGTCATGCGGCGGCGTCCCGATGGGCGCTCGCCACGGCCTCCGCCGCGCGCCGCCACGAGAAGGTCTCCGCGCGCCGCAGCCCCGCCTCGGCCCGCGCCTCCCGCAGTGCCGCGTCGGAGGCGATCGCCCCGATGGCCTCGGCCCACGCCCCGGGGTCGTCCGTGGGCAGGAAGGCCGCCGCGTCCCCGCCCACCTCGCGCAGCGCGGGGGTGTCGCCGGCCAGCACCGGCACCCCGGCGGCCATCGCCTCCAGCACCGGAAGGCCGAACCCCTCCTTGCGCGAGGGCACCAGTGCCGCCAGGGCCCCCGCCCGCACCGCCGCCAGCCGCCCGGGTGGGAGCAGCCCCATCCACTCCACCCGGCCGTCCGCCCCGGCTCGCTCGGCGCGGGCCCGCAGCCGTTGCAGCCGTCGCGCCGACCAGGCCCCGGCCATTACGAGCCGGATGCCCGGCTTCGTGCGCGCGATCGCCTCCACGGCGAGCGCGGCGTTCTTGTGCGGCTCGATCGCACCCGCGTAGAGCACGTACGGCCCCCGCGGCACCGGTCCCACCGGGGCCGCGGCCTCGGGCGGCCCCCACGGCACCACCCGCACCCGGGCGGGGTCCACGCCCAGCCGCTCCACCACGTCGCCCGCGGTCTCCCGCGAGGGCGTCAGCACCAGCCGCGCCTCGGCCAGACGGCGCAGGAAGTGGCGATACGCCAGCGCCTGGCCCGACCGCCCCGCCCCGGCGAGGTACTCGGGGAAGAACGAGGGGATCAGGTCGTGGCAGGTCACCACGGTCCGCCCGGAGGGCACCAGCGCGGGCTGCACGGCGTGGAAGACCCCCCCGCCGGCCAGCCGCCGCGCGGCCCGCTCCCCCATGGCCACGGGCCAGGGGTCGGGGGCCCGGTGCAGGGGCCACGCGGGCCACCACACCCCCCGCGCCGCGAAGCCGCGGGGCACCTCCTGGGAGCGGCGCACCAGCAGCGTCGGCCGCTCCTCGGCGGGCAGGGTCGCCAGGCCGGCGATCAGGCCGCGCACCGCGGTGCCGATCCCCCGCGCGGCGTGCCCGCCCGCGAGGGGCGTGGCGTCGAGCAGGGCCGGGGGCGTCACGGACGCAAGAGCCTATCCGCCCGGCGTAGACTCCGGCCTTTCCCACGGGCCTCGAGGTGCACGGGATGGCCATAGGCGAGGCGATCAGGAGATGGCGATCGGGCTACGGGCGGCTCTGGCTCCCACGCAGCCAACAGGAGGCGCGCCGCCAGATCCTGAACGACGACGACCCCGAGGGGTTCGAGCGCTCCGGGCGTGAGGCCGCCGAGGCGCTCTCCGCCCACTTCGGCGCCGGCGACACCGTGCTCGACCTGGGCTGCGGGGTGGGGCGGGTGGCCCGGTACGCCGCCCCCCGCTGCCGCACCCTCTGGGCCGTCGATGCCTCGCCGCTCATGCTCCACTACGCCCGCCAGCGGATGGTGGGCACCACCAACGTGCGCTACGCGCGCTGTCGCGGCACGACCATTCCGGACATCCCGACCGGCGCCGTCGACTTCGCCTACTCGCTCCTCACCCTGCAGCACGTGGAGCGCGAGGACGCCTTCCTGCTCCTGCGCGAGCTGGGCCGGGTGGTCCGGCCGGGCGGAAAGATCCACGTCACCTTCCCCAACCTGCTGTCGGACACCTATCTGGCCGCGTTCGTCGCATATGCCGACGAGGGGCGCTCGACCCAACGCGCTCGCGCTCGCTTCTACACCCCGCAGGAGGTCGAGCGGATCCTCCCCGCGGCAGGCCTGGTGGTCAGCGGGATCGACGCGGGGGTCGAGATCGCCGCGCTCTGCACCGTGCCGGCCTGAGCCCCTACCGCCCGTCGCCTTCGCTCGAGGAGTCGCCTCGGTGAGGCCGGTGGCGCCCGGGAGCCGCTCCACCGGTCGGACCAGGCTCAGGAGCGCCGGCCGCCACGGCCGGGCACCCGCAGAGCGCGGCCCGCGATGCGAGCACGCGGAGGCGTGTCCTCACCGGCCTGCCACGGGATCAGCCGAGCGTGACGCGGATCACTCGCGAGCGCGCCGGCAGGAGCGGCCATCCCACCTCCTGGGGCACGGCCACCCTCATCGGAATGGTGAGGCCTCGGATCCCGAATCGCCACGGCACCGAGAACGTTCCGTCCCGTCGTATCCGGGCGTTCACCACCGGGCGCCACGACCTGCGCACGGGGTCCAGCCACTCCAGCACGATCCCCTTGCGCGACCCGAGCCCGATGTCGCCCGGCGCGGGCCGCAGCCGGCCGGTGAAGAGCACCTCGGTGCCCGAGGTGGCGACGGTCGCGGAGGCGGACAGGCTCACGTCGGGCCTCACCTCGAGGCGCACGTCGGCCGACGGCCGGGCGGGCAGGAGGCGGCGACCCACCGGCACTCCCACGCGCAGAAGACCTCCGGCCTGGGGCCGCACCTGGAGCCGGAAGCGGCCGTCTCGGCCGGTGAGCGCGCGCCCCACCAGCCGCCCACGGTGGCCGCGGGCCTGGATCTCGGCGCCGACGATGGCACGACCACGTCGGTCGAGCAGGCGCCCGGAGACGATCACGACCCCACCGCTCCCGACACGACGGACGAGGGTCGTGCGGCCGCCGGTCCGCTGAGCGCGGGCATGGGCCACCGCGAGCGCCAGGCGTGCGTCGTGGAAGCGTGCGACCGGATCGGCGGCGGTCGTCCCGCTGCCGCCCCCGGCGAGGCGCACCGTGGCTGAGCGGACCCCGGTGTTGCCGGCGGCGTCGGCGATCACCAGACGCAGGGCTTGCGCGCCGCCGGGGAGCGCCGAGACATCGACGAGCATGGAGCCTGACCCGTCGCCCGCACCCTCGCTCGCAATCGTCCGCCACGATGTCCCGCTCCTCCATTGCACGCTCGCCTTCGCGACGCCGGCGAGCGGGTCGTCCGCGATCCAGCTGATCGACAGCTGATCGGAGTCGGTGGGCGAGAAGGTCGAGCTCGCGATGACGGGAGCGGTGCCATCGACCTTCACCGCCACGCGACGCTCGGCCAGGAGCCGCGCCGCAAATGCTCCGCCGTTGCGGGCGACCACCCGCATCAGGTGTCGGCCGTCGGCCTGGCCCGACAGCGCCACGGCGGCGATCCGCCGGCCGGCCGGCCCAGGGCTCGTGAGCGCGCGGACCCACTGGCCGCCCTCGCCTCCGTCGGCCGCCGTGTTGACGTCGATCTCGATCGGTGCGAGGCCGAGGGACGTTTGGAGGTTGTCGGTCGCGGTGAGGTCGATCTCGGCGCGGTTCACCCAGCTCGTCGGGGCCGCGTGCAGCTCGAGCTTCGGAGGGGTCGTGTCCACGACGACGCGCTCACGCCCCGGGACGATCACCGTGTTGCCGGCGCCGTCGGTGGCCCGGATCCGCCATGCGTGGACGCCGTCGGCGACCGCGGGCGTGGCCGTGACGGAGTGCGGGCCCACACCGGTTGCGCGGCCGGCCTCGATCCATGTTCCGGACACGGATCCGTCACCGGCGGCATTCACTTCGGCGTGGCTGAGGCCGGGACCGCTCAGATTGTCGGCGACCCGCCACGCCAGCGCGACGGCACCGGGCCCTCCGGGCGAGGACGCCGACAGCTCGGGAACGGTGGGCGCGGTCCGGTCGACGTGGATGGTGCCTGCGGCCGCGCCTGCCCCCGTGCCGTCCCCGTCGGCTCTGACCTCGACGCCGTGCACGCCGTCGCCGATCCCGTCGAGGGCGAGGGTGACGTCGTGGTTGCCCACCCCGGGCGCCCCGGTCCAACGGGCCTGCCCCGCGATCAGGACCCGCTGGACGGCGACGCCGTCGCCGGCGAAGTTG
>JAXIPH010000309.1:0-5331 GCA_045403035.1 Thermoleophilia bacterium
GCCGGCGAGGAGATCGAGGTGGTTCGCAACGGTGCGCCCGTCGCCGTGATCCGCGCACCACGACCCCGATTCGTGTCGGCCGAGCGTTTCCGCGAGCTCATCGGCCCCGGTGGGACCCTGGACGAGGCCTTCATCGACGACGTGCGGGCGATCCGGCGCGCCTCGGGCGTTCCCGAGGATCCATGGGCGTCCTCGTCGACACCGACCAGCTGATCGAGCTCGAGCGCGGCACCGTGCGCGCGGTCGCGCTCGATCGTCTGATCGGCTCCGAGGAGCGCGCCATCAGCGCGATCTCGGTGAGCGAGCTCCTGCACGGCGTGTTTCGATCGCGTGGGCCGGACCGGGCACGCCGGCTCGCCTTCGTCGAGCGGTACATCGCCGGCGTGGACTGCGTTCCGGTGGACGAGGCGGCCGCCCGAATCCATGCCGCGATCGGAGCAGAGCTCGCCACGGACGGCACCTCCATCGGAACCCACGACCTCTGGATCGGCGCAACCGCCCTGGCAAACGGGCTCGGTGTCGCCACGCACAACGCCGCCGACTTTCGGCGGATCCCCGGACTGCGCGTGGTCAGCGCCTGAGGGGCCTCCTCAGCGCGAGGTGAAGTGGTGCTCCCCACGCTCGCACCAGAACACCAGGCAGCCGGCGTCCTCGCGACGGGCCACGCACGGGCATTCACCCCGGTGCTCCGGGCAGGGGCGGGCGACGCGGGAGAGGAGTCCCCAGGGGGCGACCGGCGAGGTCCCCGCCGGGAGGGTTTCGCTCCGGGTGTCGGTGGTGACGGTCAAGAACGCTCCTCGTGGGCCATCGACGGTGGTGCCTGCTCCGATTCGCCGTCACCGGCCGCGCCCCTGCCCCGCAGGATCGACCACAGCTCCTCGGACACCCGCTCGGGACGGCCGGCGGTGACGCGCCGTGCGAGCTCCTCCAGGCCGGCGCGCAGCTCGCGCGGATCGATGGGCGGGCGGGTGGCGCGCATGATCTTGCCGTAGCGCGTGGGCCGGACCTCCTCGTCCACGTTGAAGAGCTCCTCGTGGAGCTTCTCGCCGGGGCGGATGCCCACGACCTCGATCGCGATGTCGCGACCGGGCTCCTTGCCGGACAGCTCGATCATCCGCGTGGCGAGATCGATGATCTTGACCGGCTCGCCCATGTCCAGCACGAAGACATCGCCGCCCTCGGCGATGCCGGTCGCCTCGATCACCAGCTGCACGGCCTCGGGGATGGTCATGAAGAACCGGGTCATCTCCGCGTGCGTCACGGTCACCGGTCCGCCGTCGGCGATCTGGCGCCGGAAGATGGGGAGCACCGAGCCGGAGCTGCCGAGCACGTTGCCGAACCGCACGGCGGCGAAGCGGGTGCGAGAGGTGTCGCGGCGCGACTCGACCACCCGCTCCGCGAGCGCCTTCGTGGCGCCCATGACGGTCTTGGGCTCCACCGCCTTGTCCGTGGAGATGAGGCAGAAGCGCTCGACGCCGAACCGCTCGGCCACGTCCGCCAGCACCAACGTGCCGATGGCGTTGTTGGCCACGGCCTGCAGGGGGTTCAGCTCCATCATGGGCACGTGCTTGTAGGCGGCCGCATGGAAGACGATCTCGGGCCGCTCCGCGAGGAGCACCCGCTCCATCGACGCGCGGTCCTTGCAGTCGGCGATCACCGGCAGCAGCAGGCCCGCGTGGCCGCGCTCGCGCAGCTCCAGGTCGATCTCGAAGAGGTTGTTCTCGGAGTGGTCCACCATCACCAGGCGGCGGGCGCCGATGGCGGCCACCTGCCGGCACAGCTCGCGGCCGATCGAGCCGCCGGCGCCGGTCACCAGCACCGAGCGGCCGTTGAGGTAGCGGGCCACCCGGGCGAAGTCGATCTCCACCGGCGCCCGGCCCAGCACGTCTTCCACCCGCACCTCGCGCAGCAGGCGCACCGTGACCTCGCCCGTGATCAGCTCGGGCAGGCCCGGCAGGGTGGTGCACTGCACGCCGGCCTCGCGGCAGACCTGCACGATCTCCTGACGGGCGAGGCCGGAGGCCGAGGGCATCGCGATGATCACCTCGTCGACGTGCACCTCCTTGAGCACCCGCGCCAGGTCCGCGCGGGTGCCGCGCACCCGGGTCCCTTGCACGCGCAGGCGCCGCTTGCGCGGGTCGTCGTCGATCAGGCCGACCGGCGTGTAGCCCAGGGAGCGGTTGCGCTTCATCTCCCGCAGCAGCGTGTTGCCGGCGTCGCCGGCCCCGCAGATGAGCACCTCCCGCCCGCTGCTCACGAGCTCCGAGCGGGGTGGGCGCTCGATCACGCTCCGCACCGCGAAGCGCGCGCCGCCGATCAGGAGGAGCGTGAGCAGGAAGTCGATGACGAGCACCCCGCGCGGCACCGGGACCAGGTCGTCCGGGCGCCACTGCGACAGCACGGCCGTGACGATCAGGCTCGAGATCGCGGCCGCCAGCACGATGGCCTGCAGGTCGCGCAGGCTCGTGAAGCGCCACCACTTGGTGTAGAAGCGCATCGCGACGAAGACCACGAGCTTCAGGGCCAGCACCATCCCGACCGTCGCCGCGAACAGCCGCTCGTACCGCCCGGGCACGTCGCCGTCGAAGCGGAAGTAGAAGGCCAGCCAATATGAAGCGGCCACGAGCCCCAGGTCGACCGCGATCTGGCCGATGCGGTGGGCGAGCGCCCGTGGGCTCCATGTCACGGGAGCACGGCTCACAAGCGCCGGAGTGTACCGACCGTCTCCCCGAGTATCAGGTCGACCAGGATCTCGGGGTCGCGCAGCGGGGGGCGGGCCCCCCGCTCGCGGGCGACCAGCTCGACGTCATCGGGACGCTCCAGGCGGCGCAGCCGGCCCTCGGCGATGAGGCTCCGGTCGACGGCGCCGAGGCGGGCGGCGAAGGGCGTGTAGGCCGGCACCCCGAGGGCCGCCGCCTCCCGGTTCATCGTGCCCCCGGCACTCACCACCAGATCGGCGGCGGCCACCAGGCTCGGCCCGTCGACCGGATGCTCGGGCACGATCGCCGGCCCCCCCGCGAGCGCGGCGCGCTGCTCGGGCGTGCGGGGCAGCACCACGGTCTGCACCCCGGGTGCCGCCAGCAGGCGTGCGAGGACCGCGTTGAACAGGTCGGTGGAGGCGCCCCGGTGGTAGAGGGTCACCTCCGGCGGCGGGCGCACCACCGCCAGGAGCCGGTCGCGGTCGAGGGCCAGCTCGTCGATCACCGCGTCGTCGATGGCGTGATCGGCCAGGTAGTACTCCTCCTTCAGCCCGGGATAGCGCACCAGCCGCGGGGGCCTCATGCCGTAGCGCGCGAGGGCCGACTCGGGAATGGCGGCCGGCACCAGGACCCGGCTCGCCAGGCGACCGTTCCAGTGGTGCATCGCGGCGGCGTACTCGTAGTCGAACATCGTCACCTGGGGCGTGCCGGCCGCCCGCGCGGCCGGCGGCTGATCGGTGCTCCCGTGGGCCACCGCCAGGTCGAAGCGCCCGGCGCGGGCGAAGCGCACGAGCTCGGCCGAGCGCCGCGCCATGGCCAGGGCCTTCCCCGCCCGCGAGGCTCCGCCGTGCGCCCCTACGCTCACGTGCTCGATGCCGAACCGCTCCAGCAGGCCGATCGTCTGGGCGAACTCCCGCGCGGTCACCGTCACCTCGTGCCCGCGGGCGCGCATGCGGGCGATAATCGGCCGGAAGATCACGACGTGGGGGGAGTTCGTGATGTCGATCCAGACGCGCACCGGCGCCGAGTCTAGAAGGGGAGCACCGTGAGCGACCCCGGTCGCGACGCCGCTCTCCTCGCGGCCGCCGACGCGGCCCGCGCCTGGCTCGACAGCCTCCCCGGCCGGCCGGTGCGCGCCGAGGCGACCGCTCACGAGATGTTGGCGGCGTTCTCCGAGCCTCTGCCCGAGGAGGGCACGGACCCCGCGGCCGTGATCCGCGACCTCGCCGAGCGCGCCGAGCCGGGCCTGCTGGCGAGCGGGTCCGGCCGCTTCTTCGGCTGGGTGATCGGCGGCGCGCTGCCCGTGGCGATCGCCGCCGACTGGCTGGTGAGCGCATGGGACCAGAACACGGGGATGGCGGAGCCCATCCCGGCCACCACGATGATCGAGCAGGTCGTTGCCGGCTGGGTCCTCGATCTGCTGGACCTGCCCCGCGGAGCATCGGTGGGCTTCGTGACGGGAGGCCAGATGGCCAACACGACCTGCCTGGCCGCGGCGCGCAACCACGTCCTGGCCGCGCACGGCTGGGACGTGGAGCAGGAGGGGCTCCAGGGCGCGCCCCGCGTCAACGTGCTGGTGGGCGAGCAGCGCCACGACACGATCGACACCGCCCTGCGCACGCTCGGGCTGGGGGCCTCCACGGCGCTGGTCGTCGGGGCGGACGAGGCGGGCCGGGTGCGGCCGGACGCCCTCGCGGCGGCGGCGGCCGGCGTCCGCGGGCCGACGATCGTCTGCCTCCAGGCCGGCAACGTCAACGGGGGCGCCGTCGACGCGGTGGGCGAGATCGCCGAGGCCGTGGGGCGCGAGGACCTGTGGGTGCACGTCGACGGTGCCTTCGGCCTCTGGGCGCGGGCCGCTCCGGCCTACCGCCACCTGGCGGCCGGGGTGGAGGGGGCCGACTCGTGGGCCACCGACGCCCACAAGTGGCTCAACACGCCCTACGACTGCGGCATCGCGATCTGCGCCCACCCCGCCGCCCACCGTGGGGCCATGGGCGTGCGGGCCGCGTACCTGCCGGAGGGCGACGACGCGGCCCTGCGCCAGCTCGGGCGGCGGGGGGTGGCCGACCTCGTGGAGGGCTGCTGCCGGATGGCCGAGCGGTTCGCGGCCCTCCTGTCCGCGGCCGACGGCGTGGAGGTGCTGCACCAGGACCTCAATCAGGTGGTCGTCAGGTTCCTCGATCCCGCGGGCCGTGACCACGATGCCCATTCGCGCACGGTGGTGGTGCGGACGCAGGCCGAGGGCACCTGCTATCCGAGCGGGACGGTGTGGCGAGGCGTCGGCGCCGCGCGCCTGTCGGTGAGCAGCTGGCGCACCGGCCCTGAGGACGTCGACCGGTCGGTCGCGGCCCTCCTCACCGCCCATCGGGGCGAGACGACCGATCCGTGACCCGGGGCGCCTCGCGCGCCCGGCGGGTCAGGGGTTGACGGTGACGGTGCCCCGGAGGGGCGGGCTGATCAGGCCGGCGCTGCGCAGCGTCGCGGTCAGGCGGTAGAGGCCCGGCACGCGGCCGCGGCCGCTGAAGGTGACCGTGCGGACGCCGGCGGCCAGACCGGTGCGCGTGATCGTGGTGACGTTCACGAAGCGGGTGCACCTGGCGGCGCCCCGGGCGATGAGCCTCGGCGCCGGCGC